>NZ_JADPIU010000093.1:0-130131 GCF_023073075.1 Bradyrhizobium sp. 61
GTGTTGCGGCTGCTCGCCGGCAGGGCGCGGCGTCGGTCAACGAACGCGTTGTGATCGATGGCAATTGGGTATTCGCCGTAGGCGCCACGCGTGTGCACTTCGACTTTCGTGTGCACTGAGAATGCAAAAGCGCGATTTTCGCTTCCAATCTGGTCGGATATGATCTTAGAGAAACCAATGTGCGGAAGCTTGGTCGCGCGAAATTCTTCAGTCGGTCCAATCCCTTATAGGATCGAGTGGAGAAAAAATAGATCAATATAATGAAAGACTTACGCTGGAGATTCTCCACAGCCCCCATGATGGATTGGAGCGAGAGTTTAGGATCTTCAATTGCTTAGAAGGCAGCGTGTGCACGACGTGTGCACCGGGAGATCAAGAAAAATCTCACCACAGCCAACGTGAGCAGGCTTGTAGCGCATGTGTCGGATCTGCATTTTTGAGGGCAGGAGGCCGGCGAGTGCTAACGAGTACTCTCAATTGCTCGAAGTGGAATGATCGAAAATCGTGGGTTTGACTCCCACTCTCTCCGCCATTTCATTGAAACATAAGGTCGATGTTTGGCCCGCGGATTGCCTCTGGGCGGGACAGAGTTCGGACGCCAGCGTGATCCGTTCTGAAATTCGGTCGAGAGCCGAGTTCAACCGCGCCTTTGTTTCTGCAGCCTCCACACCAACGAGGTACCGCGCACAGGCCCATTGGTGCAAGTCGACTACGTGAGCGTCGTAGATTTGGATATTGGGGGCGAGCAAATTGGACATCTGCGCGATCAGAGTGGTCACCATTTCGGAGCGCGCTCGCAGAACTCGAGCCGGAAACCGCAGGTTGGTGTAGAAACAGCTATGGAAACGTTGAGTCTACCGGTCGCCCAGCGCCGTCCCGGCCAACATTGTGATGCAACACTGACGTCGCCCGCGCGATGAAGCGCGTAACGTCTAGCAGGTCTCCCGAAGATCCGATGGCGGGGACTGCTCCTCAAAGCCGATCTCACTGCCCGGCACAACGGCGCTTTCGACAGGGATAGTTTTCCAGCCGCCCAGCGGAAACGATGCCAGCGTTCATCTCATGGCGGCTATGGCCAGAAACAAGGCATCTAAGGCGTTCCGGCAGGCTTCACCGAGCGCCTAGTCTTCAGCGATAAAGTCGCGCCTTCTCGCGTGGCTCTCGCAGGAGCGCACCAATGAAGCAACTTAAAGATTTTGCCATCGAAGCTCATGGGGGCCTCGACCAGTGGCGGCAATTCGAGCAGGTCTCCGCCGATCTCATACAGGGGGGCGCCCTGTGGTCCTTGAAGGGGCAGGCCGTCACCCTCGAGCAGACCAACGTCACCGTGGGTCTCAAGAAGCAGTGGGCGTCTCACGCCCCTTTCGGCGCTGGCAATCGGCGCTCCCGCTTCGAGCCTGGCCGGGTCGCCCTGGAGACCGAGAACGGAACAGTTCTCGAAGAACTGCTTCAGCCGCGGGCAAGCTTCGCCGGCCACGAGCTGCAAACGCCGTGGACGGAACTGCAACTCGCCTATTTTGCTGGTTGCGCCATGTGGACCTATCTGAACATGCCGTTCCTGCTCGCCTGGCCGGGCGTCGAGACCGAGGAACTGGAGCCCTGGCCGACCAACAGCGGCGACTGGCGCCGCCTCGCCGTGCGGTTTCCGGCCGGGATCGCGACGCACAGCACCGTGCAGACGCTCTATTTCGATGCCGAGGGGCTGTTGAAGCGCCATGACTACGACGTTGAAATCGCCGGCAACACGCCCGGCGCGCACATCATCGAAGGCTACGCAGAGGTCTTTGGCATCAAATTCCCGACGAAGCGTCGGATCTATGCTCGTCAGCCGGACGGCAGCTTCAGCACCGAGCCGCTCGTCGTCTCGATCGATCTCTCCAACATCGCCCTCAGCTAGCCATGAGCCTTGGGAGTCCAAGCGCAACATTGCGAGATGATCCGACGGACTGATGGCGGATGATCAGCTTTAGGTTGCCGTCTCACCCGGCAGTGTTCCAATGCGCTCGTTTCTCGTCGTTGTTCGGCCAGTTCGGCGATGACCGTGTCCGGCAAGTCGGTCCTTACCCCGACAGCGAACTGGAAGCGGTGCTTCTCCGGGCTGGCGGCTAAAGCGTGGCGAGAGGTCCGGCGTCATTGCGGATGGCCCTTGGGACCTCCCCATGCACGCGGGCAAACGCCAGGCGCATCCGCTCCCGGTTCGCGAACCCCACCTCGCGGGCGATGACCTCGATCGGCAACCGGCTTTGCTCCAGCATCAATTTCGCGGCTTCGACCCGCAGCGCTTCGACCGCCTTCGCCGGCGTGGTGCCCGTTTCTGACCGGAACAGTCGCGTGAACTGCCGGGGACTGAGGCACGCGGCCTCAGCGAGGTCATCGATCGTCAGACTTTCCGCAAGATTCTGACGAGCGTAGTTCAGCGCGCGCTGGACCCTGTCTTCGTTGGCACTGAGATCCAGCAAGGTGGAATGCTGGGACTGGCCCCCAGAGCGGCGATGGTACATGACCATGCCCTTCGCGACCGAACGGGCGATGTCGGATCCATGATCGCGCTCGATCATGCCCACGACGAGGTCCGTTCCCGCCGTCATGCCGGCCGACGTCCAGATCGGCCCATCCGCGATGAAGATCTTGTCCATATCGACCTTGCAGCTGGGGAAGCGGTCCTGCAGCGCCTGGGCGTAACGCCAATGGGTCGTGGCGCGCCGGCCGTTGAGCAAACCCGCATCGCCTAGGACGAACGAGCCCAGGCAGATGGCGGCAACCCGTCGCGCGTCGCGAGCGGCGGCGCGGAGCAGCCGGACCAATCCCGGCGACGACGTCGGTATCTCAAGGCCCGCGGCGACGATCAGCGTGTCATAGGGCGCGTCGTCGAACGGGTCCGTCATGACCTGCATGCCGGCCCACGAGGCGACCAGCCCTCCTTCCTCCGAGAGGACGCGCACGTCGTAGAGCGTCTCGCCGGCTTGCTTGTTGGCCACGTCGAACGCCGCAACGGCCCCGAAGCAGATGGGTTGGAAATTCGGGCAAAGGACAAGGCCAATCTTCATGCTTTCTCCGTGACGGTTGCTACCCGCCTAGATGGTTGTTCCGGCGACGTTTCGCCATGTTCATGGCCGGAATGACGGCATCTACGTCCTGTCGACTTCGGGAGGCCGCTGGTAGCGCTCTGATAGCTTTTCAGACGCTGGAGCTTTCATGTCGCACCGTCCGACAACATACACCGCCGTCCAGGCCGTCGGGCCGGGACAGCTCGAACTGACGCAAAAGCCGCTTGTCGATCCCGCCCCGGGGCAGGTCCGCCTTCGCGTCGAGGCCTGCGGCGTCTGCCACTCCGACGCGGCGACGGTCGAAGGGGCCTTCCCAATCCAATGGCCGCGCGTGCCGGGCCATGAGGCGGTAGGCGTGATCGATGCGGTCGGCAATAACGTCGAGGGCTGGACGCTCGGGCAGCGTGTCGGCGTCGGCTTCCTCGGAGGCAGTTGCGGACATTGTGCAGAGTGCCGCGGCGGCGATCTCGTCAACTGCCGGAACCAGGAGTTCACCGGCATTCATCATGATGGGGGCTACGCGCAATACATGCTCACGCGCGCCAGCGGCCTCGTGTCGATCCCCGATGGTCTCGCCTCGGAAGACGCTGCTCCGCTGCTCTGCGCGGGACTGACGACCTTCAGCGCGCTCCGCAACTCTCCCGCACGCGCCAGCGACCTCGTCGCCGTTATCGGCATCGGGGGCCTCGGACATCTGGCCGTGCAGTTCGCGCGGCGCATGGGCTTCGAGGTCGTGGCAATCGGACGCGGGCCGGACAAGGATGGCCTCGCCGGAAAGCTCGGCGCCCATCATTATATCGACAGCTCGACCGCCCCGGTTGCTTCGGCGTTGCAAGATCTGGGGGGCGCTCATCTTGTCGTCGTCACCGCGTCGGGCGGCAAGGCCGTGGCCGACGCGGTGAAGGGGCTTAGGCCGCGCGGCCGGATCATCGCACTCGGTGCATCTCCCGAACCCGTAGAGATCGCAACCTCGGACCTTCTGTTCGGCGGGCGCTCTGTCGAGGGTGCCTTGACCGGTGACCCGGCCACCGCCGACGCCACATTGCGCTTCAGCTCGCTCGCCGGCGTCACTGCCATGATCGAGACGATGCCGCTGGAACGCGCGCCGGAAGCCTATCGCAAGATGATGGCGGGGAAAGCCCGCTTCCGCATCGTCCTCACCATGTAGATGCGCCGCCAATCATCCGGATCGACCTTGCCTCGGGCGAGGCAGCTCACAGAGGAACAATCATGTCACTCGAAACCGCAAGAACAGAATACTTGAACGTCGGCGACGTCGGCTTTGCCTTCAGGCGACTTGGCCCGACGGTCGGGACACCGCTCATCCTGCTGCAGCACTTCACCGGGACGATGGATTCCTGGGATCCGGAAGTGATGAACAGCCTTGCCGAAACGCGGCCGGTCATTGCGTTCAACAACCTCGGCATCGGCACTTCGACTGGCCGGACGCCCGACACGGTGGAACAGATGGCGGCCGATGCCGAGTCATTCGTGCGGGGCCTTGGTCTGTCGAAGATTGATCTTCTCGGCTTCTCCCTCGGCGGTATGCTCGCCCAAGTCCTCGCCGTGCAGCACCCCGACCTGATCGGCAAGGTCGTCATCGCCGGCGCGGCACCACGGGGTGGCGAAGAACACCTTCTCGAAGTGGTCGACGACGCCTTCTCCCGAGGTGCGCCGGATGTGCGTCTGCCCTTGTTTTTCACGCCTTCCGAAGAAAGCCAGCGCGCCGGCCGTGCCTTCGTTGCCCGCGCAACGGCCCGCTCTGAAGGTCGTGATCCGGACAGCGGCGACGCTGTCAGCGAGCCTCAGGCGAAGGCAATCATCGGCTGGTGCGCGCGCAAGGATGAAGGCGACGCAACGCTACGCGCCTTCGGGCAGCCGGCGCTCATCGTGCACGGCAGCGACGATACCATGTTTCCGAGCATTAACGCCTACAACATGTTCAAAGCGACGAAGAACGCGCAGCTCATCATCTATCCCGACTCGGGCCACGGCGCGCTGTTCCAATATCCGGCGAGGTTCGTCGCCCATTGCCGAACCTTCCTGGACGAGTGAGGTGAAGAAACAGATTCAGCAGCACGTGATCGAGGCCCATGGCGGCCTCGTTCAGTTCCGGCAGTTCTCGCACCTTACGGCGCGGCTTCACCAGTTCGGTGTCCTCTGGGATATCAAAGGAAAGCCGGATGTCCTCACTCATGCCAATGTCCGGGTCGACCTCCGCAAAGAGGAGGTGTCGCACTGGCCGTTCCACCCGACACCGAACCGCTCCCGCTTCACGCCGGACGAGGTCAGGATCGAGACCCCGGACGGCGAGGTCGTCGACAGCTTGCCGAAGCCGCGCGCGAGTTTCGCTGGCTTCGCGATGGAGACGCATTGGAGCGACCCCCAACTCGCCTATTTCGCGGGCTACACTACGTGGACCTATCTGACATCGCCCTTCATACTGGCCCAGCCGGGAGTCGTGGCCGAAGAGATCGCGCCCTGGCCGGAGGAGGGCGAGACCTGGCGGCGGCTAAGGGTGACTTTTCCCGAAACTATCGCGACACACAGCAGGGAGCAGACGTTCTATGTCGACTCCAACGGCCTGATCCGACGTCACGACTACGAGGTCGAGATTCAGGGCAACAACGCAGCGGCGCGCTATCTGCTCGAACCCGTGGTCGTCGAGGGCATCGTGCTGGCCTCCAAATTTCGAGTCTATCCGAGAAAGTCGGACAATACGCCGGCCGCCGAGCCGCTCATCGTTGGCGTCGACATCACAGATTATCGCTTCGAGTGAGGTTGGGTAGAAACACTGCTTCCAGCGATCGAGATCCTTGGGTTGTTGCGGATTGTATCCGGCGAGCCGGATGGGGGCCGCCAACGAGCCTGATTCATGCTGCCGGTCTCGGCCGACCATGCCTCAATCTGGACCAAGACCAGCTTTCTTCGGCAAACGGGCTCGGTCCTACCTTTCTCGGCGAGCAAAACTCCACCACCGTGAGCTCTAATTTCGTCACGAGCCCACCGCCGCTCTCTTGAGCGATTTTGGCGACGTGCCCGTGTTGTGCCGTAGCGCCTCTGGGGCACGCCGCGAGGGAACTAAGTCATTAAGTCTCTGAGACCGATATGGAAGTGGTGGGCGCACAAGGGATCGAATCTTGGACCTCTCGGACGCGGTCGGAGGCTGCGTGTCGATCGGATGAGCGTGCGTCCGTCACCTTTCGGCAAATTCAACGACATGCACGACAGCGACGGCTTTTCGAGACTTTTTGGAGGCGGTCGCAGATGGCACCGTCGCACAAGCCTGAGGGGGCTTTCCGTGGAAGGTGTCGGCGGTCGACGAACCGCTCTTATTCGGCCGCCTCCTGCGTCGGGATTTTTTCTTTTGTGATTGACCGTACAAAGGCAGACATGGCGCTCGACAGATAGGCATCACGTCGACGGATAAAGTCGATCGTCGCCAGCCGCTCCGGCTGAAACAGTCGCTCAGTCAAGTGCGTGGTGACCAATTCGTCCAACTTTTCCATACGGACCGACCGGCCTTGCAAGCCGTCTTTCCTTTTCGGCTGCAGGTGGAACAACAATAATAGCGGTGGACGCGGCCGGTCTTCGACGTTCACGTCCGCCCTGGGCAGCAGTTGAGCAAAATTGAAGGTTGCATCATAGCGCCGCGGCGAAGCAGTAGTGCCCATCTTCATCGGCCGTAGCGCGCCATTTTCCTACAAAGCTGCGAACATTTTGGTCGCTGACGACAAGCTCCTTCGGGACACCAGCGACGTCCTCTCCCGATACCCCTCTCAATCGATCTCTGCCTTGGTCTTCAGTCCGGGCAGCACGGTGCGAACGTGCTCGGCTAGCGTTGTCGTTAACAAAGACGGCTTGGCCTCCGAGAATTCAAGCGCGATGCCGATCGTCGGAAGCAGAGGCAATCCGGCCGACACGATGTGAAGATCGAACGGAACGGCGGTTCGCGTCAGGACGCTGATCGCATGACCGGACCGCGCGATCGCGATCAAGCCGGCGAGACTGTTGCTGGCGTAAGCGACCCTGTAGCGCCGATTGACCGCGTTCATCGCGGCGCAGGCTGCGCGGTAGTCCAGGCTCATCGGTGCTGCCAGGGCCAGAGGCAGGACGTCTTGCGTCAGTATTTTCGGTTCGGCCTCGTTCGCCACCCAGACGAAGCGCTCCTGGCGGATCACATCGCTCGCACCGGCGTCAGACAGCGAGACCAGCGCCATGTCGATCTGGCGCCGCGCCAGCATGGGGCGCAGCTCGGAGGTCGGGGCGCAGACCATGCGCAGTTCGACATTGGGATGGAGCGCGCAGAACCCCTTCAGCAGCGCCGGCAGGAAGGCGATCGAATAGTCCTCCGGGCAGCCCAGGCTCAGCGTCCCCTTGAGCCCTTCACCGCTCATGTCGGCCAGAATCTCGTCGTGCTGCGCCAGCAGCGTCTCGGCGTGGGCGAGCAGTTTCTCGCCGGCCGCAGTCAGCCTCATTCCGGACCCGCTGCGGTGAAACAGCGGCTGCGTGATCGTCTCTTCCAGCCGTTGCATCTGCATGCTGAGCGCGGACTGCGTCCGGCCGATCTGCAGGGCGGCCAGACTGATGGAACCGACCCGGGCCACGATGATGAAATTTCTCAGAAGGGTGAGATCCAGCATCCGTATCAGTCAGATTGATATCCAGGTTGAATTATATCAATTAGCCTGAAGTCAAATCATTGGCTAGAGGTCTGGCATCCCGAATGCAGGTGGCTTGTCATGACCTTGAATAGCGATCCCGATTTCTGGGCTTCCGCCAACACGCATCTGACCCGCTACGGCCCGAGTTTCGAACCCGTCATTATCGAGCGGGCGGCCGGCAGTTTCGTGTACGACGCCGATGGACGAGCCATCCTCGATTTCACCTCGGGTCAGATGAGTGCCGTGCTGGGGCACACGCATCCCGATATCGTCGCCACCGTCGCGCGGCAAATGGGGGCGGTCGCTCATCTCTTCAGCGGCATGCTCTCGCGCCCGGTGGTGAATTTGGCCGAGCGCCTCGCCGCGCTTGCTCCCGGCCTCGAGCGCGTGCAGTTGCTGACGACAGGTGCGGAAGCCAACGAAGCGGCGATCCGAATGGCAAAGCTCGTGACCGGCAGGCACGAGATCGTTGCCTTCGCGCAAAGCTGGCACGGCATGACCGGGGCTGCGGCATCAGCGACCTACAGCGCCGGCCGACGCGGTTACGGACCGGCTGCGGTTGGATCGTTCGTCATTCCCGCGCCGAACGCCTATCGCCCTCGTTTCAGGAACGCCGATGGCAGCAACGACTGGCAGGCCGAGCTGGACGATGCGTTCGCGTTGATCGACAGCCAGTCGACCGGCAATCTGGCGGCCTTCATCGCCGAGCCGATCCTGTCCAGCGGCGGCATTCTGGAATTGCCGCTCGGCTATCTCGCTGTACTGAAGCGAAAATGCGAACAGCGCGGCATGCTGCTGATCCTCGACGAGGCCCAGACCGGAATTGGCCGCACCGGGCACATGTTTGCCTTCGAGCGCGACGGCGTAGTGCCGGACATTCTTACGCTGTCGAAGACGCTCGGTGCCGGCCTGCCGCTCGCCGCTGTCATGACGACCCAGGCCATCGAGCAAACCGCGTTCGAGCGCGGCTTCCTGTTCTACACTACGCATGTCTCCGATCCCTTGCCCGCCGCGATCGGCGTGACGGTGCTCGACGTGGTCGCGCGCGACGGGCTGGTCGCGCAGGCGACCGCCAGGGGCAACAGGCTCCGGGATGGATTGCTGTCGTTGCAACAAAGGTTCGAATGCGTCGGCGACGTCAGAGGCCGCGGGCTTCTGCTCGGCCTTGAAATCGTCGTCGACCGGCAGTCGAAGGCGCCGGGCTTCGAACTCGGCGCGCGGATCA
Source organism: Bradyrhizobium sp. 61 (assembly GCF_023073075.1). Classification (NCBI taxonomy): domain Bacteria; kingdom Pseudomonadati; phylum Pseudomonadota; class Alphaproteobacteria; order Hyphomicrobiales; family Nitrobacteraceae; genus Bradyrhizobium; species Bradyrhizobium sp. 61. The sequence goes on from NZ_JADPIU010000093.1 coordinate 8,937, forward strand.
TGGAGGAAGCCATGCGTCGTGGTCTCAGCATGAATATCGTCAAGCTGCCCAGCATGGGCGGGGTGTTCCGAATCGCGCCGCCGCTCACGGTGTCCGAGGCCGAAATCGATCGCGGTCTTGAGATCATGTCGGAGGCGATCCAGGCAGCGGCGAGCGGTCGTTGATCGCGGGGAAGCCTGAACAGGTGCAACTCGCCAGGACATATGGGCGTCCGACGCTGTTCTCGCGGCACGGCATGGTCGCTGCCGCGCATCCGCTTGCGGCGCAGGCTGGTGCACGACTCCTGATCCAGGGCGGCAACGCTTTCGATGCGGCCGTTGCCACCGCGGCCGCCCTCAATGTGGTCGAACCGTTCATGTCGGGCCTTGCCGGGTTTGGACTGGCCACGATCTGGGTCGTAAGCGAGAAGCGCGTTCGCGTGCTCGACTTCGCGCCGCCGACGCCCGCGAGCTTCCCGGTCGGCAAATACACCAGCCGCCTCGAGCTCGAGCGCGGCGCGCAGGCGGCCTCAACGCCCGGAAATCTCGCGGGCTGGTGTGAGCTGCTCTCGCGCTATGGACGCAAATCGCTTCCCGATGTCCTGGCTCCGGCGATGACGCTGGCGCGCGACGGCTTTGCTCTTTCGGATTTCGGTCGCGATGAGATCAACGAGCAAGTGCCGCTGCTCGAGCCCTGGCCGGAGTTACACAAAGCGCTGGTCAAGAACTACCTGCCGGACGGCATACCGGTGAAGCTCGGCAGCATCATCCCTCAGCCTGAACTCGCGCGGACGCTTGCGGAGATCTCCGAATTGGGGCCGGAGCATCTGTATGGCGGCAAGCTCGGCCGGCGGATCATAGACTATCTCCGTACGCTCGGCGGCAGCCTGACACTGGCCGATTTCGTTTCCGTCAAGCCGCATTGGCTCGATCCCCTGACCGTGTCGTATCGAGGGCTCGAGCTTCACGTCCCGGCGTCGCAATGCGGCGGTTTCCAACTGGCTCTGACCCTCAAAATTCTTGAAGGTTACGACCTTGGGCGCCTGCCGAAGGACGGCGCGGATCATCTCGACACGGTCTATCGCGCGATCCGTCTTGCAGCCGGCGAGCGGATCGCACACGGCAATCTGGGACTGGATCAAGCAGCCGGCGCCTTGTCCGACACGGTGATCGCGCGGCTGCGGCAGCGCGTGAGCGACGGCCAGCCGATCACTGGCCCCACCGAGCAATGGATGCCGCAAGATCGTGCCGATCCCGGGCATACCACCTCGTTCTCGATCGCAGACGCCGAGGGCAATCTGATCTGCATCACGCAGAGTCTCGGCAGCCCGTTCGGCAGCGGCGTTGTGGTGCCCGGGACCGGCGTTTGCCTCAACAATCATCTCCATTGGGCTGATGTGCAGCCGGGAAGCCCCAACCTGGCCAAACCAGGCGACGCATTGCCGGTGACCATGGCGCCGTCGCTCGCGACGCGGAGCAACCGTCCGGTGCTCGCGCTGGGTACGCCCGGCAGCTACGGCATCCCGCAAACCCAGGCTCAGGCTTTCGTGCAGTATGTCGAGTTCGGCCTTCCGCTGCAGCAGGCTATCGAGGCGCCGCGTGCGCGGCTTTGGGATGGCCGCTTCATTCAAGCGGAGAACCGCATCGCGCCGGAAACGATCGCCGAACTGAAAGGCCGCGGCCACGAGATCGAGATCCTGGACACCGGGTGGACCATGCTCTGCGGCGGCATGCAGGCCATCGCGCTCGATCCGGAAACCGGAGTGATGACGGGTGCCGCCGATCCGAGGCGGGACGGGTATGTCGTCGCCCTGTGAACGGGACGCAATCAGAAGGGAAATTCGCTTTTTGATTTTTCGCTCGACGGCCGGAGGAGCCCCGGAGATGCGATAGCGCCCCTCTTCGTCGGCCATCGCGTCATTCGGATTCACGACCCGCCAGCGCCTCCTTGCACTTGGCTGCGAAGGCGTTGAGGTACGAGCCGATCTCGCTCGCCAGTGCATCGGACCGATCGACATTTTGCAGGCTCATGTTCAGTGCGTAGACCGGAAGCCCGTCGAGCACGATGGGCGTTGCGACGGCAAGAACGGCAGGCTGCCACGACACCGCGCAATAGCCGTCGCGTTCGACGGAGCTGATCGATGTCCTGACGTCCGCAAGCAGCGCCTTCGTGGCCGCATCGCTGCGCCGTTTGAACAGTCTTAGCAATCGCTCGCGCTCGGCCCCGGCAATGCCGGCCAGATAGGCACGACCGAGCGACGTCAACTCCATCGGCACCTGCTGCCCGGCGACCACGTTGCGCAGCGCCGCGCGGGGGCTGTAGCGGATCGATTCGAGGTAGACCATCATGGTTCGATCCGCGGTCGCAAGCCCCACGTTGAGCCGGCGCTTCGCCGATTCTGCCCGCATCATCGCGCCGATCGCGTTGAGCACGGGTGATCCTGTCCGCATCGCGTGACCGATACTGATGACGGACGCGGCCAGGCGGTAGGCCCTTTCGGTGCGGACCTGGTCGAGCATCCCGGAATTGACCAGCGTTCGTGTCAGCCGGCTGACCGTCGATCGCGGCAATCCGGTTCGTTCCGCAATCTCGCCGTTGCCCAGCGTGTCGACGCCGGGCCGGAAAGCCCGAAGGATTTCGATGCCCCTTTCGAGCGACCGGTTGCCATCAACCCCGCCCGCATATCTGCGCGCCCGCACCACATCCAGCCTCCCGCGGCATTTCCACTCAGTGGAATTAGGGGGATGTTGCGGAGGTTGCAAGCCGCTATAGGCACCGGGAAGAAGAACTCCAACCACGGAGCTTGCCATGTCCTATCAGCTCATCGAGTTTTCCGTCGACGCCGGTGTCGCGACGATCGCATTCAACCGGCCGGAACGGCGCAATGCCATGAGCGACGACATGCGCACCGAGTTCGTCAGTGCGCTCGAAACCGTCTCCCGCGACAGGGCGATCAAGGCCCTGGTGCTGACCGGGCGCGGCAACGCCTTCTGCGCCGGCGGCGATATCAGCGGAATGAAGCGCCGGCTCGAAGCGCCGCAGGGCGAAGTCGCATTCAACGGATGGAGCCGTCAGCAGGGCGTGCACCACGTGCAGTCGTTCCTGCTGGGCCTGCCGAAACCGACGATTGCCGCCGTCAACGGCGCCGCGGCGGGCCTCGGTGCGGACACCGCGCTTGCCTGCGACTTCGTCATGGCAACGGAACGATCGAAATTCACCTGGTCCTACATCAAGCGAGGCCTGATACCCGACGGCGGCGGCCTGTATTTCCTGCCTCGCCGGGTCGGGCTTGCGAAGGCAAAGGAGCTGATTTTCACCGGGCGCGTCGTCGAGGCCGATGAAGCGCTCTCGCTCGGCATCGTCGATCGCAAGGTGGCCTCGACCGAGCTGCTGCCGGCGGCGCGGGCCTGGGCGACTGAGCTGGCGCAGGGATCTCCCACCGCGCTGGCGCTAGGCAAGAAGATCCTGAACGAGACCTTCGAGCACTCTGCGCATGACATCTTCAGTCTCGGCAGCCAGGCGCAGGCCATCTGCTACACCAGCGCGGAGCACCGGGACGCCGTGACGGCGTTCCTCGCGCAATCCTCGTCGAAGGATTGAGCGATGGATGCCATCGAACGCCTGATCCGGCCGCACAGCGTCGCAATCATCGGTGCATCGGCGGACCCGACCAAGACGGCGGGGCGACCGGTCTCTTATCTCCAGAAGCACGGCTTTGCGGGCGAGATCTATCCCGTCAATCCGAAGGTCGCGGAAATCGGCGGTCTGGCCTGCTACGCCGACGTCGCTTCGCTGCCTGATGTGCCTGATGTCGGCATCGTCCTGCTCGGTGCCGAGCGTGCGCATATCGCGGTGCGCGAATTGTCGGAGCGGGGCGCGGCCGCGGCAATCGTTCTTGCCAGCGGCTTCACCGAAACCGGGGCAGAAGGCGCCGAACGCCAGAAGCAGCTCATGGAAGCCGCCGGATCCATGCGCCTGCTCGGGCCGAACACGATCGGCCTGGTGAATCTCACCGACAATATCGTGCTTTCGGCATCCGGCGCGCTGGCGATGGATCACTTCCCGACCGGCGCGATCGGGCTGGTCTCGCAAAGCGGGGGCATTCTCGGGGCCTTGTTGTCGCGCGCCGCCGCGCGCGGGGTGGGGCTGTCGAAGCTGGTGTCGACCAGCAACGAAGCCGATCTCGAGCTCGCTGATTTCATCGACTTTCTTGCCGACGACAGCGCGACCAGGGTCATTGCGCTCTATATCGAGGCGATCCGCAATCCGGCTCGCTTTCGCCAGGCGGTCCTCAAGGCGCGACGCGCCGGCAAACCCGTCGTCGCCTTCAAGATCGGGCGATCGGAGGCGGGTGCACAGGCGGCCGTCTCGCACACCGGGGCGCTTGCGGGCTCCGACCGCATGTACGACGCCTTGTTCGGGCAGCTCGGCGTGATCCGCGCCAAGACGTTCGATGACCTGCTCGACATTCCCGCGGCCCTTGCGGCGGGACGGAAGCTGTCCGGCAGGCGTGTGGCGATCCTGACCTCGACCGGCGGCGCCGGCACAATCGTGTCCGACAGTCTCGGCGTCGCCGGCTTTGCGACACCCGCTCCCGACACTGAGACGGCCGCGCAATTGCGCGCCTTGCAGTCGGGATCGCACGCCACGCTCGATCGTAATCCGATCGACGTGACGCTGGCCGGTCTGCAGCCGGATCTGCTTCGCGCCGCAATCCGCATCCTGCTCGCAAGTCCCTCCTACGATGCGCTCACCATCATTGTCGGCTCGTCAGCCGTGGGATCGCCGACTCTGATGGCCGATGCCATCCACGACTGCCTGCCGATGAGTGACAAGCCCGTCATTGCCTATGTGAGTCCCTACGCGCCCGACGTGGTCTCCGTCCTCACTCGGCGAGGCGTCCCGGCCTATACGTCCGCCGAGAGCTGCGCCGCTGCGCTCGATGGGCTCTTGCAGGCCGGACTGCCGGAACAGGTCCAGACATCCGGCTCGATCGAGACGACGGCCGATATCAGCGACTTCCCGGCGGGATCGCTGGACGAGGCACAGGCCAAGGCCCTGTTCGCCCGTTTCGGCGTTCCGATCGTGGCGGAGAAGGTGGTCGCAACATCAGGCGAAGCGGAACAGGCGGCGCGCGACCTCGGTGGCCGGGTCGTGCTGAAGATTCTCTCGCGCGAGATTGCGCACAAAAGCGATGTCGGCGGCGTCGCGGTCAACCTGACTGCCGAGACGATTGGCGGCCGCCTGAGCGTGATGGCGGAGGAGGTCGCGGCCAGGACCGGGAAGCGAGCCGAACGGTTCCTGGTTCAGCAGATGATCTCGGGCGGCGTTGAAATCATTCTCGGGATGCATCGCGATCCCCTGGGCACCGCGATCCTTCTCGGAATGGGCGGCGTCACCGCCGAACTGCTCAAGGACACGACGATGCGTCTGCTTCCATCTGAAGGCGGCCTCGGTCTGACCGAGGCCCGCGCGATGGCGCGCGATCTCGTCACATGGCCGTTGCTGGACGGTTTTCGGGGACGGCCGAAATGCGATGTCGAAGCGCTTGCAGGAACGATCGTCGCTTTCTCGCGCATGGTTGCGCAACTCGGCGACCGCCTCGCCGAAGCCGAAATCAACCCGGTGTTTGTGCTGCCGGCGAGCCAGGGCGTGAAGGCGGCCGACGGATTGGTTGTTCTCAATGTCTGAACGAAATCGGATGGAGCTCCAGATGGCCATTGGCGAAATCATCAATCACGACGGCGTTCGCGGGAAGGGCTTCGCCGCGCGGCGCTGGCTGAACCTCGCCCTCCTCGCCTATGCCGCCTTGCCGGCGGTCGCGGGACTGGGAGTCGCGCCGGCGCGCGCCGAATATCCCGAAAAGATCATCAAGATCGTGGTGCCCTTCGCGGCCGGTGGCGGGACCGACATCATCGCGCGAACGACAGCGCAGGACATCCAAACGGACCTCGGCAAATCCGTCATCATCGAGAACAAGCCGGGCGCCGGTACCATCATCGGAACCCAGACTGTGGCCACGAGCGAGCCCGACGGCTATTCGCTGTTGATGGCGACCTTCGCACACGCGGTCAACCCGAGCCTGTACAACAAGCTGCCGTTCGATCCGCACAAGGATTTCGCGGCGGTCTCGCTGATCGCGCGATCTTTCAATATCGTCGTCGTCAACCCCACATCCAAGATCAACTCGATCGCCGATTTGATCGCCGAGGCGAAGGCCAATCCGGGCAAGCTCAATTTCGGTACGTTCGGCACCGGCACTTCGGCTCATCTCGCTGGCGAGCTGTTCAATGCGATGGCGAAGGTCAAGATGACGGCGGTGCCCTACAAGGGCGCGGCGCCTGCGATCAGCGATCTCCTGGGTGGGCAGATCGACGTGATGTTTACCACCGTGGCAAGCGCGGCCTCGCTGGTGGCGGCGGGCCAGCTCCGGGCGCTGGCGGTCACCTCCGCCGAGCGTTCGACCGCGTTTCCGCAGTTGCCGACCGTCGCGGAGGCGGGGGTGCCCGGCTACGCCGCCGAGTCGTGGTACGGATTGTACGCTCCGGCCAAGACACCCGGTCCCGTGATTGCACGCTTGAATCAGGCGGTCGCAAAGGCCGTTCAGTCCGGTGGCTTCAAGCAACTCGAGGCGAACGAAGGCCTCATCATGGTTGGGGGCTCTCCGGAAGGGCTCGATCGCTATGTCGGGCAGGAAGAGGACCGCTGGCGCAAGCTGGTCAAGGACGCGAACATCGAGGTGCAATAAGTAGCCGGTTGATGAGCTGAATCAGTGTGCTCTCCAACTCTTCAGGAGAGCTGATGGTGATGCCTTCCTTGTAATACCGCTCGACCGGATGGCCGATGCCTATCGCCGCAAGTCTGATGTCGCCGGCCTGCTCGATCTCGCCGGTGACGCGACGCAAATGGTGGTTCAGATAGCCGTCGCCATTCGCTTGCAATGTGGAATCGTCGACCGGCGCACCGTCGGACAGCACGATCAGATGTTTCCGCCTTTCTTCGCGCCGGCGTAAACGCCACGCGGCCCATTCGATGGCCTCGCCGTCGATATTCTCCTTGACGAGGTCTGGCCGCAGCATCGCGGCGCAGTGTCGCGCGCTCAACGTCCCGCCGGCGCCGCAATAGATGATGTGCAGCAGGTCGTTCAATCGCCCGGGATGGGGGCGGCTGGCGGTCGCTCAGCCATTTTTTCCGGCTCCGGCCGCCCTTGCAGCGCGCGGTCGTGAAACCGAATCGGCTTTCGGCGGATCGGGCGCACGCTCGTCGCTGTGCGCCCGCAAGGGAACCGGCTGGTCGGTTCTCGACCCGTCGTCAGAGCGGGTCGCGGATCAACGGCGGGGTGGAGCAATGGATGCCGCCGCCGCCGAGTGCGACCTTGTCGTAAGCGACGACGCGGGTGGTCACGCCGGCCTTGGCGAATTTCTCCATGGTCCGCGGCGAAATTCCTTCCGGCACGATCACGTGCCCGGGACGAACCGCAAGGCAATTGATCACCCAATTCTGGTCGTCGGGGCAGACCTCGATCTGGCGGATCTTCAATTCCTTGAGCTTTTCGAGGAACCAGAACCAGCAGCGTCGGGTTCACGAACGCGGTGTCGCGATCGATCATCACGAACATGCCGTCGATGTGCAGACGGTATCCGGTGAGGTGAACGCGCAGCAGCTCGACGCCCTGGGTGCGCAGCACGTCCTCGAGCTGGCGCGCGCCTTCTTCGTCGACCCGGCTCGACAGCCCGACAACGGCCAACTTGGGCGTGATGAAGGCAAAGCTGCCGCCTTCCATCAGGCCGACGTCGGAAATCGTCCGCAGGATCGGCATTCCGAGATTGGCCAGCGTCCGGGTCACCGGCAGCTCCTCGCCGCGGCGGATCGGCGGGCCGAGGCGTGTGACGATGGCGCCGCCGCCCACGGCGATGACACTTTCACGGGTATAGACGCTCTTCATCTTTCCTGGTGCGGCGCGCGCATCCAAACGTCGCGCTCCTCGTCGGTCGTCAGGATCACCGGCATCGCCTTGGATGGATCGGCTCGACCACCGCGTTGGGCGATGTCGTGAGAAACCCGTAGACCTGATGCGGCCCCGGCACCGGCTTCGACTTCGTGCCGCGATCACCGCTGAACGTCGTCCAGATGCCAGCGAAGGCAAACAGCAGACGCTGCTCATTCAGTACGAACCAGACCACATCCTTTTACGCTGATGCCGCAAGCCCAAGTCTTATGGCGATTCGCATACGCTTCGGCTATTAGCCGCTCCGACCGTGGTCTCGGTTGCCTTAGTGCGTTGACATAAATCAATGGTCGTTGGGCGATCCTGCCGCTTGCTACAACCCCACCGACGACCATTTGGATCGACTACCCGCACGCGAGCGGTCGGCGGAGCGGGACGGCTCCGACGCTCGCCCCCTAAACCCCGCGTCGGAGCCGTCTCGTCTTTGTGTGAGATTACCAATGCTGCAGATCACAGGAGATCGAAATGGAGCAGATTTTGATAAACCTTGTTGCAGGAGCGCTTGGCGGCGTTGGCGCAGGCAAGTCATCGCCGACATTTGATCTTGGGACCGCTGGTAACATCATTTCTGGTCTGGTCGGAGGCGGGGTTCTCGGGCAGGTCGTGACGTTGTTACTGCCATCGGTCGTAGCCGCAGCCCAGTCGGGTAATCTGACTGTCGGCGGCGTTATCTCGCAAGTAGTTGCCGGTGGCGCTGGCGGAGCCATACTCACTGCGATCATTGGTGCAATCAAGAACAAAGCTGCTGCCTGACGGTCGGTGTCCCGGATGGCGAAAGGGGATTGCGGTGGTGGCGGATGCCCCAGCGCATCATGCTCAACTTGCGCCCGATGTCGGTGTTGCGCACCGCCGGAGCCGGATAATCAGGAAACACGCCGGGCATCTGCCGGCAAAATCCCAAAGTGCCCTCGACCAGACCGTGCTAAGAAACACTTGCAATCTGCAAGAGACACCCCATGGGCTATTCTGTCGTAGATCTTGGTCCGATGCAGCCACAAGGAATAAGCAATCGAGCCCGCCAAACTTTGTCCGTCTCGTGGACGGCACTCTCATCACTCTTCCATCTGAGATCATAGCTGTACGGGCCATCAACAACGATCGCGTTGTCCTCGCCCTCGTGCAGGGCTCCACCGCGCGGGAGTACTCGCTTTACAATCTTGAAACGAATACGACCGAGCCGATCGCAATTCCGGGTTATCCCACAATTGTACAGCCGGCGCTGAACAATTCCGGCGATGTGGTGGGAACAGCGGCAAAGAGCCTGGACGTCTCGGATGATATGAGAGGTTTTATCTTCAACCGCAACACCCAGGCGGTTACTTGGGTGTTGCCAACGTTACCGTCGCAACCACCCGCATCGACGGCCTTCCTTGAATTGAAAGATATCAACGATCTTGGCCACACGATCGGAGTTCAAGGGTGGGTACTAGGCTTCGATCAGCTCGAAGTGCCCGTCTTTTACGATGGTGCAAATCTGAGCGCGGTGGCAAATCCCGCCTTCATGTCCAATGGAATTCGCATCACCAACGACGACAAGCTGTGGGTTTGGTTTTTTGGTCGGGGCGGCCCCGAAGTAGAGGCAATTTACGATGCCACCACCGACACACTCACGCCATTCTCAAATGGCCGCATTGTTGACCTCAATGCTAACGGTCAAATCTTGTTGGAGCACGAATTTAACTACTATCTTCAAAGCGGAGGGTTTATCACAGCAGTAAGCGATCTCTTCCCGTCCGGATCCGGTTGGAGTCCAGACTTTGCAATTCAAATGAATGATTCCGGGGCAATTGTCGGCTGGGGTGAACTACATACCAACGCTGGTTCCTCCGCCGGACATGGATTCTTGTTGAGCCCCCCACCTCTCCGAATTCCGCGCGGCAAGCGGGACGATATTATCGCGATCATCCTCTGGGGCGTGATCAACTGCGGTCCCGGGGTAGCAATAATTGGGGGACATTCAGTCCGAATTCCACCTCACGGACCGCTGAACGAACTTATGGCCGCACTGCCTGAAGCCCTTCGCAACGAGCTGACGCCCGTGATCAAGGATGCGCATTTCAGGGAACCCGCCGACGTGCGAGATTTTCGCAGACGGGTCACGTCTGTAATCTCAAGCTACTCGCGCCGTACATTCGGTCGCTCATGACGGCAGAAATGTAAACCAAGCAACCGACCATGCCATCAGCAAAATAATTCCTGCTCAGAATCACCGCTCATGTTCTGTGCTCGGCTTCCACGGGCTGGACGCTTGGTATTACTGGGTGAACGGTGCTGCGGTTCTCCTTGTCACCCTCGTGCTCTACGCGCCCGAGGGCGAGGATCGCGCGATGAAGTCGGTGCACGCCTGAAAGTCGGTGCAAACATCATGCGGCGGCAGCCGGGTCAACGCTCTGCCGCCCGGACCGATGCGCCGTAGATGCTCTCGCGTGATTTGCTGCCCATGTGGAGACAGGATCGTCGCGCCGCGCGGGGCAGGCAAGCCGCTACAGATTGCGGTGGATAGCGCGTCGGGCACAACGGAGGCTAGAAACGCGGGGATGAACCGTGCTGGTCTGTTGTCAGCCCTCCGGGCTTAGGCCCCCATTTCGCCATGTCCAAGCAAAGCCGGGTCAAGATGAAGCAGAAGAAAAAGCAGAAAAAGAAGAAGATCGAAATTAACGACCTGCCGAGACCAGAACGGATCAGGCTTGCCAAAGCCAAAATGACGAAGATCATCGATCACTTCCTCTATGTGATCGAACTTCACGCCAGCAACTCGTTCGTTGTGTTCTCGCCGCTGCTTGTTTCTCAAATTCCCCGTTCCTATGCGGCGAACGCGTTCAATGTGTTTCAGCGCAGCAGCGGTCCGGGTGATTCTCGCAAACCCAGCCGAGGTCGTCACAGTTGATGCACGTCGCGGTCATCGCACCGGCGGCCAGTGGCTTATCCTCGCTGGGCATCAGGCGAGCCCGCGCAGGGGCAGCGCTAGCTGCATGTCGAAGCGCTTTGTGGCATTGGCGGCGATGAAGTCTTGCAGTGCCGACGAGACCTCGGCGTCGGTATCGGCTGCGCGCTGCGCCAGTGCGTCGGCGACCTCTGAAGTTGCATCCCGGTTGGTTCGCGACGCCGCGTTGAAAAAGGCACGGCAGGTGGAAACGGAGGCCCACATCGACGATTGGCTTAACTCGCCGGGGCTGCGTGCGCCGAAGAAGGACGATACCCCGGGTCCGACCTGAGGTCCGGATGGTTTTGGCGGATCCGGTGTTATCTAGACCATCATGCTTGAGATGATACTGATCACGCTGAGCACAGGCCTGGTCTTGGTCGCGGCCATCGTCGCAATATTCGAGGCTGTCGCTGAGGTGGAGCGGCGACGTCGATTGCGAGGGTACGGCCGCCCTCGGTTGGCGACCTCTTCGCACCCGCCGGTCCAAGCTGGCGGGCCCGATCAGCCCCGTCACAAGATAACATCCAGGGGAATGGTGCACACGGCTCTGCCATCATCGTCACTGACGAAGATCGAATAGCGATGGCCGACCAGCTCCGGGCGAGTTTCGCGCAGTGACCGAGCAAGCCTGATTGCATCTATCTGTGCGTCTGTTTCGCTCGGCAGGTCATGCACTCCAAAATCCGAGACAAAGTGGGAATTGATGAGCTTGAACGAAAACAGCGGCATGGAACATGATGTCCAACGGATGCCAAAGCGAAGCCCCCGCCCACCGTTAGGGAGCGGGCGAGTTGAGAGAACCGGACGGTCAAAATCTCCTGCATCGTCATTCTGCCGTTGGCGAGCTTCTCCGCGAGAATGAGCTGCTGTGCATTGGGCAGGCCGGCCGGTATGACCATTTTCCCACCTGCTTTCAATTGATGGATCAGCGGAGGAGGAATGAGATCGGGAGCGGCCGTCACGATGACCTTGTCAAAGGGCGCGTGCTCTGACCAACCGTGATAGCCATTGGTAATCTTGAGTTCGACATTGCTGCAGCCCTGCTCGCGGAGCCGTTGTTTCGCCTTCTGGCCAAGCTCTTCGATGATTTCAATGGAGTATACCTTGCGGGCCAGCTGCGCGAGGATGGCGGCCTGATAGCCAAGACCGGTCCCGATTTCGAGGACACTGTCGTCGGCGTTGATGTCGAGCAAATCGGTCATCAAGGCGACGATAAATGGCTGCGAGATCGTCTTTCCGAAGCCGATTGGAAGTGGAATATTTTCATACGCATAGGGCTGAAGTTCAATCGGCACAAATGCATGCCGCGGCACCTTGCCCATGGCCGTCATGACGCGTTCATCTAAGGCGTCCTTGCCGATTATGTCGCGCAGCGCAGAGGCGCCGGCGGCGATGATCGCGAGCATGTCTTTACGCAAGGTCTCAATGTCTTCTGGTCGCATTGGCAACCCTCGCGGGCACCCAGACATGTTTGGCATACCGCAGGCTTGGCTCGCGTCAGATAGCTCGCGGGCCTCTTTCCGAACCTTGAACGCCGCGTCGCTGTTAGCCGGCTATCCGCTACGGCCGTCTACCCTACTGATCGGTTGCGGCAATCACGGCCGCTCCAGGATGCCTCCGGCATCCTCGCAAACGCGCAATTACCGCCCAGGCGGAACGTACACTTCAGCCAAACCGGACGCCTTTTCGGCGATGCTCTTGAACTCGGCAAGCGTCCAGGCACGTACCGTTTCGATTTTGGCCACGGCGCCGCTTGCAGCTGCGGCCATTCCAACGGCGACCGCATCCGATCCATCAGCCTGCTCGGTCACGATCACCACGTCATGCGGGCCCGTCGTCATATAGGCCGCTACAAGCTTGCCGCCCGCCTTCTCGACCAGCGTCCGGATCGGCTCGGTGCGATCGATCGGCTTATCGATAATGCCCTTAATGCCAGTGTTGGAATACGAGGCGTAGGTGATGAATAAAGGCATTTTCTCCTCCGTTCGAAGGTTGTCTGAAGATGCACTTTACATTTCGATGCACCCGGAATCCGGGCCTAGATCGATGCCCGCCGACGGCATGCAGGTTGCCATTGAAATATCAAGAAGGGAACTTCGGCACGTCCAACTGGCAACTCGAAAAATCACTATATCGCTTCTGTACCGCCAGCACATCACCGCAGTGAAGTTTAAGTGCAACTCATGTATGTCGTTTGCTGCGATGCATGAGTCCGCGCTTGGCCAGACGGGCCGCCTTCGCGCGCCACGCTTTGCGCCATCTTCACAAACCGCCTACAGCGTCCCAGCGGCGTCGTTCTCGCGCCGCGGTCGGCTTTCGGATATTACCCCCAATCTGCCCTTTTTGAATCTCAGAGGAATCTAAGATGACAGGAATGCGATCCGGGCTTGTTATATTGACAGCGCTGCTTTGGTCAGGCTCTGCCGCCGTGGCACAGCAAGCGGGCAAGCCCTGCGCCGGCGATATCAAGACACTGTGCGCCGGCATTCAGCCCGGCGAGGGCCGGATCAAGTCCTGCATAAAGTCGCATTTGACCGACCTGTCGCCAGCCTGCGAGGAACGCTTGCTCACGGTTGCAGTGGCCGGAAAGGTCTGCAAGGCCGACGTTGCTAAGCTGTGTGCTGGTATTGTGCCGGGCACCGGCGGTATCAGGGCCTGCATAAAATCGCACATGGCGGAGTTGAGTGATCCCTGCAAGGATACGATGTCCCAGACCGCAGCGGGCAGGAAAATCCTAGGAGGGGATCTCTAGATATCCTTGCCCGCGAGCGCGCCCCACCAGCGGCGATCAACGGGGCCCTCACTACAATGGGCACAAATTGTGTCAGGCCTGCATCGGCGAACAGAGCTACCCAAGAAACACAGAAGCTAAAGACAAACGCCTGATTGACAAAATGCAGCGGAGTAAAATGGTTTGACGTCTGCAACTAGCCCATCGCTTCCGTTGACACGGCACAGCCACATGTCGGTTCATAGCTGCGAACCGGAAGTTTGCCGCCGAGCGCAAAACCGACGCTATTGACCCGAAGGCGACGTTCGGCCGGCGACCGCAATGATAGCCTTCGTGAGGATCAGGGCCATGACTTCCCACAGCCGGGACAATCGTCAGAGCGCGACTGTTTCCTCGACCACATGTTTCAGCGGCGTCCCCTCAGCGGACAGGGTCATTCGCAGTTTGAGCTTGCCACCCTTCACCTCCCCGCTACGCACTAGGTTCTCAATTTCACGCTGCGATGTAACTCCGACATGCTTCAGAAATTTACGGATAGCCATATTGAAGCGGTCTTCATCGAACTCGGCGGTCATGGCTGTTCTCCCTGATCGGGCAGGTAAAGTCTAACACGAGGCGAGCAATGACGAAACACCGAGGCCCCGCTCGCGTCGCCGCCGACTTCCTCCTCAACCTGATTGCCTGCAACCTCGGCCCGAAGCTGAAGACTACACCTGGAAGCGAAAGTCTCACTCAGTGGAGTGCTTCCGCTCGTGGCCCAAGCGGCCGACCCGGCATGTCCGCTAGATGTCCGCTCTTTTGGGCCACGCGGACTCGATATGCTCAACCTGAGTTCTTCTGTGCGTGACCCAACTCGCACATCGCCCTCTCTATCTTTGTTGCTTTATCTCTATTGGTTCTCTGTTGCTTTTTTGCTCTAATTGTCCACCTCGGCGACAGCCGAACGGTGCTTCCATAGCGATAATGAGCTTTGTCACGGTCGTCTTTGTGGGCAATGGATCGTGGTACCCGACGACAAGGCTATCACCGAGTCGCTCTGGATCGGGCGCGCGATCGTCTGGCGGCAATACCTCGGCGGTAACAAGAGCGTCCGCTGAATTTATGCCAGTGACCATGACCTAAGGGTGCTTACTGGTTGCCGACATATCTCTGATCGGCAGTGCACGCTTGTGTGCAGCTGCGTCCTTCTGAAATGCATGCCGCGCTGCCGCACTCGCCTAGCGAATCGCAGGATTTGGGTACTGCAACGCGCGCTGATTTCGTGCCCGCGCACGCCTATGGCTTTCTGCTTGTCAAACAGGTTTCGCAAGATCAGAGTTCAAGAGCAGACGTACATGAGCGCCTGTTCCGATAATTCGAATAATTACGGAGCTGAGCCATGAAAAGATATTCTGTTGCATACGCCACGTTGTTCGGCCTGGGCTGCACGCTCGCAGCATCAAGTCAAGCGCAAGAAGTCAAGCTGCAGGATGAATGGTCGCCTCCGCGCGAGGCGAAGGTTTCTCCGGTCACTCAAGACCAGCTCAATGCAGCGGACAAGAATGCAACGAACTTTTTGCTGACCAATGGCAACTACGCTCAAACGCGCTTTCATCCCGCAAAGCAGATCAACCGCGACAATGTGAAAAACCTGCACGTCGCCTGGATCTTCCAGGCCGAGGTCAAGGAATCCATGGAAACGTCGCCCATCGTGATCGATGGCGTGATGTACGTGACGACATCGTTCAGCCACGTCTATGCGATCGACGCCAAGACGGGCGAACAGCTTTGGCACTATAGCCACAAGATGGGGCCCATAACGACCTACTGCTGCGGTCCCAATAATCGCGGCGTCCAGGTTCTCGGTGACAAGGTTTATCTGGCCACGCTGGACTCCAAGCTGGTGGCATTGAATGCGAAGACTGGCGATGTCGTCTGGAGCAGCGATATCGCCGATCCCGAGCTCGGCTACAGCGAGACGATGGCTCCGACGGTCGTCAAGGACAAGGTCTTGATCGGCACCAACGGTGGCGAATACGGCGTCCGCGGCTTTGTCAGGGCCTATGATGCGAAGACCGGCAAGCTGGTCTGGAATTTCGACACCATCCCCGAAAATTCCGTCGGCGTCTGGGCAACCAAGGACGCTACGGGGCGCGATATGCATCGCGATATCCAGGCTGAAAAGGACCAACTCGCGAAGATCGGCGACCCCTACAAGAAGCTGGGCGGCGGCGTCTGGCAAAATCCCGCTGTCGATCTCGCCACCAACCGAATCTATTTCGTGGTCGGCAATCCGTCTCCCGACCTCGACGGTGCGCCGCGCCCCGGCGACAATCTCTACACCAACTCGCTGGTATCGCTTGACTTGGATACCGGAAACTTCGTCTGCCACCTTCAGTATATTGCCCACGACGTCTGGGATCTCGATGCCGCGAGCCCGCCGGTGCTGGTGGATGTGAAGGACAAGGACGGCAAGACCATTCCGGGCGTGATCCATGCCGGCAAAACCGGTCACATCTATGTTCACGACCGGAAAGACTGCAGCCTGATCCGGTTCTCCGAGGCGATGGTGCCGCAGGAGAATATGTGGACCTTGCCGACCAAGGAAGGCGCGCGCATGCTTCCAGGGGCAAATGGCGGCGTCGAATGGTCGCCGATCGCTACGGACCCCGAACAGGGGCTCGCCTACGCCATCAATCTACATCAGCCCATGCACTACCGGGTCGAGAACTCGCCCTATCCGAACGGCAAGCTCTGGCTTGGTGGCGCCTTCACGGCCATTCCTGGTGAGAAGCAGGCGGGAAATATCACCGCCGTCGACTACAACACCGGCAAGATCAGATGGCAGGTGAACACGTCAGAGCCGATGATCGGCGGTATTCTCGCCACCGCGGGCGGCCTGGTCTTTGCTGGTGAAGGCAACGGCAAGTTCGCCGGCTACAACTCGTCCACCGGCAAAGAATTGTGGAGCTTCCGCGCCGGTGCGGGCGTCAATGCGCCGCCGTCCAGCTATTCGGTGGGCGATAAGCAATATATCGTGGTCGGCGCAGGCGGTAACACTCAGGTGAACTTCAGGCGTGGCAACAACATCATCGCCTTTACGCTCGATTGAACGAACGTCGCCATCACCCAAGCGGGGCCGGAGTCGGCCCCGCTTCTGTAAACCCCACCGGAATTCGACGGTCTGCAATTTGAACCGGGTGATTTCGATCGGGATGATCCTCGGGGCATTATTGACCGCAGCCCCCGCCTTTGCACAAAGCATCGCGGAAAAAGTGGAGGCCTGCGCGAGCTGCCACGGCCAGGACGGCAGGCCGGGCGACAAGTCGATTCCCATCATCTGGGGACAGCAAGCAGGCTACATCTACATCCAACTGCGCGACTTCAAACGGGGGGATCGCAAGAACGAGATCCACCCGACCGTGTCGTCCTTCGAGAAGGTCGACATGCTGGCGATCGCGGAGTATTTCGCGCAAAAGCCGTGGCCTGATCTGGGCCAACCCCGCGCGCCGAAGCACATAGCCCAGCAGGCGATCAGCGCCGAGCACTCGGTAGGCTGCACCGGCTGCCATCTCGATCGGTTTCAAGGCAGTGGCACGACACCTCGCTTGGCCGGACAGAGCCGGGAATACCTTGCCAAGACAATCGCCGATTTCCGCACCCGTACGCGCGGCAACAACCCCGGCATGACTGATCTGATGCTCGCCACGCCTGTCGACGATCTTGCAGCGCTCGCGCAATATCTCGCTGGTCTTTAGACTAAAGCGCGATGAGATTGCGAAGAGTCATCATCGCGCTTTAGTAGCATGAACTCCGCGCAAACGCGTTCCTCGTTTGTCGCGAAGGAAAACCGCTTCACACTTTTCCAGATCATGCTCTAGGACGTGCCTCGCTACGGCGTGGCCAGTCGATCACGCAACAACGATAGTGAGGTGAGATCCGCGGCGCGTTTGCCCGCGTTGTCCTTGAGCGAGGGATCGGCGCCTCGCACAAGCAGCAGACTGGCGATCTCAGCGTGCCCACCTTCGGCGGCGATCATGAGAGCCGTCCGGCCGCGGGCATCGCGATCATCGATGTACGCGCCTGAATCCAGTAGATACCTCACAACCTTGACGGCCTCCGTCTCCGGAATTTTTTCATCCGGACCCGCAGCCCACATCAGCAGCGTCAGATCATTCGGATAGCGGGCATTGATATCGATGTTTCGCGAAAGCAGGTGCTTCACAATGTCAAGCCGGGCGCGGGCCGCGGCGTAGACAATTGGCGGCTTTCCGGTGTCGTCGGGCACACCTTGGTCAGCGCCATGCGCCAGCAGCGTTTCGACGATTGCGTCGCTGCCTGCATAAGCGGCGGCCCCGACCGGGGATACTCCACTGCGTCCGGTGAGTTTGACGTCGGCGCCGCGTTCAACAAGTCGCTGGGCGACCGCGATATGGCCGCGTTCGGCCGCGAAGTATAGCGCGGTTGCGCCCGCGAGATTGCGCGCATCAATTGGAGCGCCACGAGCAAGCAAAAGATCGACCATTTCCAGATGGCCAGCTCGCGCGGCGTGGCTGAGCGGGCGGGCTCCAAACCGGTCGCGCGCGTCCACTGACGCGCCATAGTCCAGCAGCCCGGTAGCCAGCTCGGTACAATTCTCGTCCGCTGCTGAGAATAGAAGTAGGGATACCTCCATTGCAGTGATCTGAGATTGCGTGGGTTGAAACCGACGGCCGATTTCCTGACATCTTTCCGAGGCGACGGCGAGGGCCGCCGACGAAGTGCCAAGTACGAGAAATACGGCCGAACATAGAGCTCCAACGTGCCGGGACAAGAGACACCCTCCCTCGCCATTTCTTCATGCAAGATGACACGGCGCGCGGTCGATGCCAAGTTGGCCGACATCACCAAAGCTGCCGCCTCAAAGTGCACCAGACTATGGAAGCGCCAACTTCTGCTTGTGGCCCCTTTGAGACATGCTGCCTGACCCTGAGGACGTCCGCTAATCGGGGGACACCGGAAGTATCAGACCGGCTGTCAAAACGGCGCTCTTGACCCTAGGCGGACATCGATGGCCAAGGAAATTTATCAGATTGATGCACCGCACCTCCGACAGCTTGTCGTTGGCGGTCGTTGGCATTCCTGATATTCTTTGATGTGCATCCGGCAGGTCTTGCACCGCAAATTGGGTGCTTGCATGTGGACCTTTCACTCGCGGATTTCTGCAATCGCGGCTGGGACTGTCGTGTTGTTACTTTGCAATCAGACGCATGCATTGGCTCGCGGCAGCCAGGTTGGACACGACGATCCCTGGAATTCGGAACGTATCGATCGTCTGCCTCCCGAGGTTCGGACTGCTGTCATTCGCATGTGCCGAGATCCACCGCGCGCCGGTCACTACTTTGCGACCTATATCGACAATTCACACGTGATGAAGCTGCACTTCGAACATCTGCACTGTGGGGGGCAGGCAACATTTTGCAGGGAAGGTACTTGCCTTCGCCAGGAATATGTCTCTACCGGAGGCCACTATCGGCTCAAGAAAACCTACTACGGCCGCAATAATGACTGATCCGCCGGCTCATAGCAAAATAGCCCCGCCAGCTACGGGCAACCCCAAGGGACGACCAAGACAGACATGGGACTGACTAAGGTCTGTGGCCGGCTGCAGATCGCCACTGCGTCGTCGAATGGCGACGGGCGGAGCGGGACGGCACCTTGGAGGAGCTGATCGCCACGCCCGACTGCCCGGTTTGCTGCAGACATTTGCAGGTTGGTCGCGGCTGCTCGGAGATCGGGCGGGGCGTGACCACGGACTTACATTGACGGAGGTCGTAGCTCAGATAAGATTGCGCTGCGGCTGAAAGCCGAGGGACACTACCGCTCGAATGCGCTGGTTTCAGGAAACAATCAGGCAAAGTACGTGGCTGGCGCTGATTGCGCTGGCGATGAACTTTGGGCTGTCCTTTGGTCACGTTCATGCGATCGACGGCAAGGCTTCCGGGCGTGGGATTGCCGCAATGGCAGCGTCCATCGCGTCGCCGGACGATAGCCAGAATAAAGGACATCCCAACGATGGCCATGCCGACTATCTCTGTCCGATCTGCATGGCCGCGACCGCGATGGCGAACGCGCTCGCCTCGGCGCCGCCTGCTCTGCCGTTAGAGCCTGCCAGCATTACAGTCGATCGTAAGATTGAAGACGTGCTTGCCCTCGTCGGGCGATCACGGGGCGCATTTCAACCGCGCGGGCCACCGATTTCCTGACATCGCTGTTGCGGTTCCCTGTTAGCGTAGCGTGCCGAAGCGCGTTGCTGCGATGGGGTACGAGGCTCCCGCGTGGACGGCGCGTTGTCGCCGCGAGCGCAATCCGAAGTCAGGATTCGGCCATGTTTGTTTCCCGCTCTTTGCGCATCACGCGGCGGATTCTCTGCTCCGCATGGTCGCTGGCTTTGCTTGCCGCATCGAATGCGCCCGTTCTGGCGCAGAACGACACCACCTCACCGCCGTCGGCCGCTACGACCGTGCCGCAGCCTCCCGTCGCTACCCCCGCGCCTCAGGAGAGCGCCACGCCCGTACCGCAACAGGCGCCGGCACCCGAAACGCCACAACAGGCGACCGGCGGCAATGTCCTGCCCGAGACGCGTGTAGTCGCGCCAGCCCAGCGACCGCGACCGCGAACGCGAACGCCGCCACCCGGTCAGGTGGTGACCCGCCAGCCGGCCCCGCCCACACCGACACAGGCGCAGGTCGTGAACCAGCAGAACCAGAAGTTCGACGCAGCCCGGCAAACCATTTTGGCGCCGGTCGGTGCTTCCTCCTATGAAGTCAGCCACCAGGCGATCGAGGCGCAGCCGCAGGGAAACAATGCGACGATGGACAAGGTGCTGTTGCAGTTCCCCGGCGTCACGCAGGATTCAGCCGCGAGCGGCGAGCTGCATGTGCGCAACGAGCACGCCAATATCCAATACCGCATCAACGGCATCATGCTGCCCGACGGTGTTGGTGCCTTCGGCCAAATCCTCGATACCGGCATCATCGGCAGCTTGGCGCTCCTGACTGGTGCGCTGCCGGCGCAATACGGTCAACGCACCGCGGGCGTGCTCGACATCCAGACCAAGACGGACGCCTTTAACAACACTGGAAGCGTCAGCGTCTATGGCGGCAGCCAGGGCACCATCACGCCGAGCTTTGAATATGGCGGCACGGTCGGACAGACCCAATATTTCGCGTCCGGGCGCTTCCTGCAGAACAATCTGGGAATAGAAAATCCGACGCCTTCGAACGAAGCGATTCACGACCGCACGTCGCAGGAAAAGGGATTTCTCTATCTTTCGACCGTACTCGATCCCACCAGCCGCCTGACATTCATGAGCGGCGTATCGAATGCGTCGTTTCAGATTCCCAACAGTCCGGGGCAGATGCCCAACTTTAACGTCAATGGGATAACCAACTTCAATTCCTCAACGCTCAACGAGCACCAGAACGAGTTCAATCAGTTCAACGTTTTTGCCTACCAGAAATCGGCGGGGGATATCGACTACCAGATTTCCTACTTCAACCGCTACAGCCAGTTGCACTTCTTTCCTGACCCGCTCGGAGATCTGATTTTCAATGGCGTGTCGTCGGACGTCTACCGTCAGAGCTTCGTCAACGGCATTCAGGAAGATACCGCCTGGCGCGTCGGCTTTGCCCATACGCTGCGGTTTGGATTTTCCGTGAGCGCTGAGCGCTCTTTGGTCAACAACGTATCCACGGTGCTGCCAGTTGATCCCGCAACCGGCAACCAGGTCGACCCCATAACCGGCAATCCGTTCGGTCCACCGTTCAGCGTGTTCGACTCCAGCTCCAAGACCGGCTGGCTACTCGGCACCTATGTTCAGGACGAGTGGCGGATCACGAACCAACTAACCTTGAACGCTGGATTGCGCTTCGACCAGATGTATCAGTATGTCGATGCCAACCAGTTCAGTCCGCGCATCAGTCTGACCTGGAAGCCGTACGACGGAACCACCTTCCACGCCGGCTACGCGCGAAACTTCACGCCGCCACAGCAGGTGATCGCTGCGCCGGCCAACCTTGCGCTGGTGACGCCTCCTACCGCGCCCGCTAACACGCAAACGCCCGAGGTGCCCGTCAACAGTCCGGTGCTACCGGAAAGCTCTCACGTCTTCGATGTCGGTGTCGTTCAGAAGATATATCCCGTACCCGGTCTCGAAGTCGGCATCGACGGCTACTACAAGATCGCACGCAATCTGCTCGATGACGGCCAGTTCGGCGCGGCCTATGTGCTGAACGGTTTCAACTACGATCGCGGCCAGAATATCGGCCTCGAACTCAAGTCGACTTACACAAACGGCAACTTCCGCGCCTGGGCAAACCTCGCCTGGGCGAAGCAGGTCGCCACTAACATCGTGTCGAACCAGTTCCTGTTCGCTCAGGACGAGTTGAACTACATCGCTACTCACTATATCTACACTGACCACGCCCAGGTCCTGACCGGATCGGCCGGCGCTTCCTATTTGTGGAACGGCACGCGCTTCAGTGCTTCGATGATCTACGGCAGTGGACTTCGTTCCGGCTTCGCCAATACCGATCACTTGCCGTCTTACACCCAGGTCAATGTCGGCGTGTCGCACGATTTCAACATTGTTGCGCCGAACAAACCGACCACAGTGCGGTTCGATGTCGTCAACCTGTTCGACAAGATCTACGAGATCAGGGACGGGTCTGGCATCGGCGTGTTCGCCCCGCAATTCGGACCGCGGCGCGGTTTCTTTGTCGGCGTTTCGCAGAAACTCTGAGCTGGGGCAAGGGTCCGGATCACTTGTCGAAGAGAGGACCACATGTGGCATAGCAGGCACGGTGGCAAATTTTGCGGAATGATTGCGAGGTTCGCGGGGTTTCTTGTCTGCCTCGCGGTGACGGCAGAACCCGCGCTTGCCCAGTCTCCGAATCCGTTGTTGCCGCGAAACCTGTCGCCTTGGGGCATGTTCCTCAATGCCGATATCGTGGTGAAAGTGGTCATGATCGGGCTTGCCTTCGCTTCGCTGGTGACCTGGACGGTATGGCTTGCCAAAACCATCGAGCTCGGTGCCCAGCAGAGGCTCGCGCGTCGCCGGCTCAAAATGCTGGAAAGCGGGGGCAGTCTTCAAGATGCGGTCCGCGCTTGCGAAACCGATAGGGACGCCGTCGCGCAGCTTGTCCTGTCCACTGCGCGAGAAGCCGAGCTATCCGACGGCGTCATCGACGAAGGTTTCAAGGAACGCGTCGCGTTGCGGCTGGAGCGCGTCGAGGCCGCGATGACACGACAGGTTTCGCGTGGCGTCGGCATCCTGGCAACGATCGGCGCCACAGCCCCGTTCGTCGGCTTGTTTGGTACGGTCTGGGGCATCATGAACTCCTTCATCGGCATTTCGGAATCCCACACCACCAATCTCGCGGTGGTGGCTCCCGGTATCGCCGAAGCCTTGCTCGCCACCGCGCTTGGGCTCGTCGCCGCCATTCCGGCGGTCGTGATCTACAACCATCTCGCGCGCGTCATCAGCGGCTACCGCACCCTGTTGGGGGATGCCTCGGCGCAACTCTTGTTGATGGTCAGCCGCGGACACAGGGGCCGAGTTGCTCCCTTGCCGCGCGCCGCGGAGTGACGAAGATGGCGACGCGTCTTGGTACACGCTCGAGCGGCGACGATCTCGAAATCCAGCACGAGATCAACGTCACTCCCTTCATTGACGTCATTCTGGTGTTGCTGATCATCTTTATGGTGGCGGCGCCGCTCGCAACTGTGGACATCGGCGTCAATCTGCCCGCCAGCACTGCTCCCGAGCAGCCGCGTCCGGACAAGCCAGTGTTCGTCACCATCAAGCCTGACGAGACCATTGCGGTCGGCGAGATCGTGGTCCCGCGCGAGCAGCTTCCGGCCGCGCTCGATTCCGCGACGAACAACCACAAGGACGAGACGATTTTTGTCCGCGCGGACAAGACCCTGAGCTATGGCGCGCTTATGGAGGTGATGAACACCTTCCGTGATGCCGGATATCTCAAGCTTGCCCTCGTCGGGCTGGAAACGCCAGCGGCCAAGCAATGAATGCGTTCGCACTGCATCTGCCGGAAAGGCACGGGCTTTCCCGCTGGACGTTGGCGAGCTTGACGATCTTGATCGCCCACGCTGCGATCGTGGCGGTGGTTGCGTTCTGGTATGCCCGCAAACCGATGGAACCGAATATTCTTCCAGCTATCGCAGTAACCCTTGCACCGGTCGAGGCCAGTTCGCCCCAGGTTCAGAACCAGGACATCGCGGTCGGCCCGACCATGCAACAGGCGGAAGCCGCGCCGATAGAGCCGCCCAAGGTCGAGGAGAAGCCATTGGAGCAGGTGATACAACCGCCGTCGCCTCCACAGCAGGCCGAGATAACGCTGCCGCAGATCGAGCCGAAAGAAGCGGAAAAGCCGAAGCCGCAAGAGCAGCCTCCCGCACCAGAAACGCGCGCGCCGCCAAAGACGGAGCATGTCGGTCAGTTCACTCAAGCCGGCTCCAATGCCTACAACGCGCTGGTGTTTGGGCACCTGCAGCGCTTCAAGCGCTATCCATCGTCGGCGCGAGGGGCACAGGGTACGGTGGTGGTGAGATTCGTCCTGAACCGTACGGGCGCAGTGATGGAGAGCGCAGTGACGAAATCGTCAGGCAATGATGTGCTCGATCGCGAGGCGCTCGAAATCCTGCGCCGCGCCAGTCCCTTCCCGCCATTTCCGGGGGCCAAACCCGGGTCTCAGGATAGCTACATCGCACCGGTGAATTTCGCGCGCTAGTGCGAACGCGAGATCGTGACATCCCGATGGACTGATGGAATAGGCTGCGATGTCTATCCAAGCTGACGTCGCTTATTGGCCCTTAGCGGACCTGCGCGACGACCCCGGTTGATGTCCGCCTTTGACCCGTTTGCGACATCGCAGCCAGCCCTGACGGTGTCCATTCTTCTGGTCTCGCCCTATGGTCCGGCGGGCTTCTCGGCGACGACCTCCAAGATCACAACCGGACTGTTTATGCATGTTTATAGGGTGTAATTCGACGCCCATCCGGATACGACGGCGCTGAGCGTGCACGAATGGAGATATTTGATGCCGAGACTGCCGAGCGCCGATTTCCTTCATCGATTGGCAGATATTGCCGATCGCGAAACCTTGCCGCGCTTTCGAACCGACCTTGCCGTCGATTCCAAAACTGGGGAGGCTTACTTTGACCCGGTGACCGAGGCTGACCGGGAAGCCGAGATTGCGATTCGAGCAGCGATCGAAGCCGAATATCCCGACCACGCCATTCTGGGCGAAGAGCTCGGTCTAACCGGAAGCGGTTCTTGCCGCTGGGTCTTGGACCCGGTGGATGGGACTCGTCCCTTCATCTGCGGCCTTCCTGTCTGGGGCACCCTGATCGGTCTCACCGTCGATGGCCGAGCCGAACAGGGAATAATGAGCCAGCCCTTTACGAGTGAGCGTTTCTGGGCCACCGCCGATGGGGCCTGGTGCGAACATGCAGGCAAGCGCCAACGACTGTCTACGCGAGACGTCGGCCCGCTGTCGCGGGCCATCCTGCATACGACTTCGCCTGAGCACTATCATGGTGAGCTAAAGCAGGGCTTCGATCGCCTTGCCGCTTCGGTCCGGATGACCCGCTACGGCGGCGAATGCTATGCCACGGCAATGCTCGCTGCTGGCCGCATTGACCTCGCCGTCGAACCTTCGCTCCAGCCCTACGATATCGTCGCGTTGATCCCGATCATCGAAAAGGCGGGCGGAGTGGTGACGCGGATTGATGGCGGGCGGGCCGAGGAGGGTGGCTCGGTCTTAGCTTCGGCAACTGCCGGTCTTCATGCACAGGCCCTTCACCTCCTCAATAACGGGGTTAGCGCGCGGGCTTAAAGGCTGACGAGGACGGATCTGCCGTCGCTTACAGTTAAGATAAGTGCGCTAATGGCCCGAAGCCGGCTGCAAATGAGGGGCAGAGCGCGTCCGCTCTGCGCAGTTAGTTCAGACGTCGACCTGCTCTGCTATTGCGAGTGCATCGTCGACTTCAATTCCCAGGTACCGGACGATGCTCTCGATTTTGGTTTGCTCCCCGGCGTGGGAGCACGACGAACCTGTTTCCGTTTGAAGCCTTTGAACGAGCTGGCCATTGGGCTTGCGATGATCGGAGAGGCGAGTTTCGCCAGGAATTTGTCTGGCCCTCTACGATGCGGCGACCGCTCTCGACCTGAGACAGCCCGCCTGCGCGAGCTGCTCGTCCTGGGTCGTTGGGTGGCTCCATCCCTTGAAAGGCGCCGGGGAGCATCTAGATAACATCCATAGACCATCCAGATGGATGTCAAATGGATGTTTAGCTATGGCCGATAATGTGCACGAGCTGCGATCCAAGGCCCCCGACACCGAGAAGATCACGATCAACCTTGGCTATGTCGACCTCGGTCACGTCGATCTTATGGTGCAGGAAGGGTTCTATTCGAACCGGACCGATTTCATCCGGACAGCAATCCGGAACCAGCTCGAGCGACACGTAGAGGTCGTCAGACAGTCCACGGCCCGGAAGAAACTGGACCTCGGCCTGCGCAACTACACTCGCGAGGATCTCGAAGCGGCGCGGCGCGTCGGCGAGATGCTGCAGATCAATGTTTTGGGCTTAGCCACCATCGCCCAGGACGTCACTCCCGAGTTGGCTCGCGCCACAATCGCGTCGGTCTCGGTGCTGGGGGCCCTTCACGCCACTCCCGCGGTCAAGGCCGCTCTCGCCGACAGAACGAGGTGAACGATGCTGAATCAAGACATAGTCCGCGAAGCAACCCGCCTCACGCGGGCCGGCCAACTGGTCGAGGCCACCGCGCTGCTGCAGCGCATGCTCCAGGGCGGTAGCGCTCCAAGACCGGAGTCTCGCAGCGCCTCTCAGGCTCGGCACCCGCGGCTCCATCCGCTTACCATCGACGCCACGGCCGAAGTTGTCGAGGAGCGGGAAGCTCCGCAGATTGCGCCGGCCCGCTCTGCTCAGGGACGCAGACGCTCCCTACCGCTCGACGGCATGCGGGATTTTTCCGGGCTCGGCCTGCGAAGTCCGATCACGCGCGCTCCTCTGTCCCCATCGGACATCGTGCCAGAGGGCACGCGGTTTATCGCCGGTACCTTCAGTAACGCCGCGGGAAGCCGGACCTACAAGCTGTTCATCCCAAGCCGCTGTCAGGGACAACGGCTTCCCCTGATCGTCATGCTTCACGGCTGCACCCAGTCGCCGGACGATTTCGCGGCCGGCACCCGGATGAACTTCCTAGCGGAAGAGCAGAATTGCTTCGTGGTCTATCCTGAGCAGCCGAGCGGAGCCAACCAGTCGAAGTGCTGGAACTGGTTTCGCACGAGCGACCAGCGCCGCGGCGGGGGCGAGCCCTCGATGATCGCCGGCATTACCCGCCAGATCATGCGCGACCATGTGATCGATCCGAAGCGCGTATACGTCGCGGGTCTGTCGGCCGGCGGGGCCGCCGCCGCCATCATGGGCGCAACGTATAGCGACCTGTACGCGGCCGTCGGTATTCATTCAGGCCTCGCGTGTGGAGCCGCGAGCGATCTTCCCTCCGCGTTCGTCGCCATGCGGCAGGGAGGCGGCTCCAACGCAATTGCGGACGGCAAAACTTCTGTGCCGACCATCGTTTTCCATGGCGATCGCGACACTACGGTGCATCCAAAGAATGGCGATCAGATTATCGAGCAGTCCGCCATGGCAACGAGGCCGACGACGAAGGTACTTCGCGGACGCGTACCCCACGGCCATGCCTATACTCGCACCGTCCTGATCGACGGGGCCGGTCGGGCGATTTCCGAACACTGGAACATCGATGGCGCCGGACACGCGTGGTCAGGCGGCAGCCCCGCCGGGTCCTACACTGATCCGCAAGGGCCGGATGCGACGAGGGAAATGCTGCGCTTCTTCCTCGAGCATTCGCTCGGTGGGTAGCCTGGGTTGGAGTTGCTACCTAAAATCATCGTCGACACCGCAGAACGTGCGATTGATCTCAGTTCATGCGGGACTCCAACAATGCACGGTTTGGAACGCCACGTCACAAAGCCTGTTGTCCTTTCAGAAATGACCGTTGTGGTCGCACCCCCATTTTTTTGGAGCGTCAGATGAGCAAACGCAAACCGGCGACAGCGCCAAAGCGCGCCCGCAATCCGAAAATGGCCGCGCGGGCCCAACGGAACAAGCAGGCCATTGTTAGAAGCCCGAAAGAGAATCTACTTCACTTTGCTGCGGCAGTCTCGGTCGAACCGCCTCCTGAGCTTCATGATGATCCTAAACACGAGGTTCCTATCATTGAGCCTCGGGCGGATGCCTTAGTAGATGACCTCAGTCAGAGAATGACGGATAGCGATCCAACGAAAGGCTTTGCTTTAGCGACGGCAAACATGCAGGCGTATCAGGCGAAGCTTCTTGAGATAGCCGAGGCCAACGCGCAATTTGCTTTTGAACTTGGCCTGAGACTCGCGACGATCAGGTCACCAACTGAATTTTTCGGCGTCTTTACGGAGTTTACAAGCAGACGGGTCGATATGTTCGCGCAGCATTCGAAAGAACTGGCGGCATATCCGTTCTGGCGCATCAAGCCGCCCCGAGAGCTCACGGCTCTGCCGGGACGATAACTGCAAGCCGTACCCGCTGCGGCAAAGGATGGACGCAAATGCGGATCACGCACGCGCCGATCACGGTTGCTTGCTTTCGGCTGGGGAGCGCGGCTCACAGCGAGGGAGCGGAATCAGCGCCGGCCATCTTGGTGGGCACGGTGCCGCTGATCCGAGGTACCCGCCATCGCGAATATAGGTTGACACCATTCACAACTGAAGCTGCTCTCGACCGTCTCCGGTCAATTTGCGCGTCTATCCCAGGACTGGTTTTTGGCGGAGTGATTGGAAGGCCCAGCTGCGACAGTCCCTGCCGAAGACCACATTCATGCGCAGCGTACCGGTCACGGGACCTGAAGCAGTAGGTGTGGCGCAAGCATATGATGGCGTTGTCGATTGGATCCTGCTCGACAGTCATCGCACAGGTGATGTGCAGATCGGCGCGCAGGGCGTGACGCACCACTGGAGCATCAGTCGAACGATAGTGGAGAGTGTTCGCACCCCAGTAATACTTGCCGGTGGCCTCGGACCAGACAATGTCAAAGAAGCTATTCGGTCGGTGCGACCTGCCGGCGTTGATTCGAAAACAAGAACGGATCGAGAGGGCACTCACTCAAAAGACCTGGGCAAGGTAGAAGCCTTCTATCGCGCTGCGACGAGCGGCTAGATCGCACTTCTCTTCTTGCCCCGAATGCGAAGTTCGAACCGGCTCAGAAATCGTCTGCTTGTAAGGCTAGAGCGGAAGTGACCGGTCGACGGTCAAAACGACGCAATTGACCCGAACCGGACGTCCACTCAACATCACCGCAACAACTTGTAAGAGCCGTGAACATAGTCAGCAACCTTGACCAACGCAAAGCCGCAAAAATCTGCTAGGTTCGAGCGTCCGGGCGTTTGGCCCGTGCGGGGAGGCAATGGTGACGGACTCAGAAGTCTCCAGCGACCGACCGAATAAACCGGCATCCGATAACTTACTGAACAAAACGCCATCTGATGACGAGCCTCCGGACCAACCGGCATCGACTCGTAACTTTAAGGGTCGCTTCCGGGTGCGATTGCAATTGATCGGCGGGGCGCTCGCTTCGATTGCGGCTATCGGCGCGATCGCGGGTGGCCTCGTCGGCTATTGGACTGTGTGGAAGACGCTCCGCACCGACGTGTTTCCGGACAAGCAACAGACGCAGAGGGAGGCTACGGCCCGGCCCGACATTGCTCCCCGCTTGTCACTTGTCGTTCTGCCGTTCGCAAACGTCAGCAACGATCTGGAGCAGGACTATTTCGCCGACGGCATCACGACTGACCTGACGACCGACCTCGCGCAAATGCCCGGCGCGTTCGTTATCGGACGCGGAACGGCGTTTACATACAAGAACAAGCAAATCGACTTCAGGACGCTCGGCAAGGACCTTGGCATCCGCTGGGCGGTCCAGGGCGCGGTGCGGCGCAACGGAGATCAGGTCCGGGTCAACGTATCACTTACGGATATCGCGAGCGGTCGGGACGTCTGGTCCGATCGTTTCGACGGCGATCGTACGAACCTCGCCGCCTTGCAGGACCAGATCACAGCGCGGCTCGCTCGCTCGCTTAACATTGAACTGATCCAAGCCGAAAGCCGTCGCAGCGAAGTGGACCGATCGAGAAATCCAGACGCTACGGACTTCACGATGCGCGGCTGGGCAAAGCTCTATGGGCCGCAGTCGAAGATCCAAAATGGTCAGGCAAAGGACCTATTCGATAGTGCGCTGCGCCTCGATCCGGACAACGTTGAGGCCATGATTGGCAAAGCGCGGTGTCTAGCGGTTGGTGTGAACAACCGATGGTCTGCGTCCGTTGTTGAAGACAAAAAGCAAGCGATCGACCTCATCGACAGAGTTCTGTCCAAAAGCTCGGCAAGCGCGAGTGCTCATACGACCAAGGGAAGCATTCTTGTATTTGGACGTCCTGAGGAGGCATTGGCTGAATTCGATGCGGCGCTCGAAATTGATCCAAATAATCCAGCTGCCTACGCTGCTAAAGCAATAGCACTCGTCGTCTCGGGGCGTACGCGCGAAGCCTTCTCGCCGGTCCAGTTGGCTCTCCGTCTCAGTCCCAGAGATCCTTTTGCTTTCCAATGGCGCTTCTGGCTCTGCCATGCACACTTGCACCTGCACCAATATGGAGAAGCCATCGAGGAATGCGGGCGCTCGGTCAATCTGAACAACTCGCACTTGTACGCCTATGTAGATCTGACATCGGCTTATGGAGCCACGGGGCAATTGGAACAGGCACAGCGGACCTTGACTGAATTGAACAAGCTGCGACCAGACTTCACGATCCATTGGTACCGTGATCTCGTTTACTCGATGTCAACCAACCCGCAGTTTCGTCGAGAGATCGATGACATTCTCGATGGGCTGAGGAAGGGAGGGGTCCGGGAGCAATAAAATGCAAGGCTATTCGCTTGCTGACGTTGACGGCCTCTTTCATCTCGAATGTCACCTATTGGCCCATCGCGTCAGTTGGCGCAGTGCTGCGACATGTCCGAAGTTGAGGTTAGACCGGAAGTAGCTGGCCGACTGTAAAAACGACGCGATTGACCCGAAGCCGACCTTGCGCCGATGCTGCCGGAGGCGCGGTGCGGGCTCGACAATAAATCGCAGAGCATGTCGTTTTGGCGGTCCGCCGTCCGACAGGGTGTCGGCGGAGCCGCTTCGGTTGTGGCTGGAGCTCACAATGTGACTGATTAGCTATCAGATCAATGATCTTGCGGAGGTTGGCAATGACGATCTCGCATCGATTTATCGAGACAAATGGCATTCGAATGCACCTGGCCGAAGCAGGGAGCGGTCCCACCGTGCTTCTCTGCCATGGCTTTCCGGAGTGCTGGTATTCGTGGCGGCACCAATTGGAAGCGCTCGCTGCCGCCGGATATCGCGCCATCGCGCCTGACATGCGTGGTTACGGGCAGACGAACAAACCGGATGCGATCGATCAATACACTCTATTGCATTTGACCGGAGACATGGTCGGATTGCTCGACGCGATCGGCACGGATCAAGCAGTCGTTGTCGGACATGATTGGGGAGCGCCGGTCGCTTGGCGCTGCGCTCTGTTCAGACCGGATCGATTTAGGGCCGTCGTTGGCTTGAGCGTGCCGTTTCAGGTGCGTGGTCCCAACCGACCAAGCACCGTCATGCCGAGGACCGAAAAGCAGCGCTTCTATCAACTGTATTTCCAGACGCCGGGCATTGCCGAGGCAGAACTCGAAAAAGACGTCCACAACGCAATCAAGACAACATTGTTTGCCCTATCTGGCGATGCGCCGGTTGAAGATCCTGCGTCGCTCGCGATGCTTCCTAGTGAGGGGGGGTGGCTTGATGGGAAGCCTACAACCCAATCATTGCCGACGTGGCTCACGGACAATGACATCGAATTTTACGTCGAGGAGTTCAAGCGCACCGGCTTTGGAGGAGGTTTGAATTGGTATCGCAACATTGATCGGAATTGGGAACTGCTCGCACCATGGTCTGGCGCAAAGGTTCAGGTCCCGGCACTCTATGTCGTTGGCGATCGAGACGGGGTTTACAGATCGCCGAATTGGAACCATCTCATCCCTAGCCTGAAACAGTTCGTGCCCTTGCTTCGCGAGACAATAGTCTTGAAAGGTTGCGGTCATTGGACTCAGCAAGAGCGGGCCAAAGACGTAAACAATGCGCTCCTGGAATTCCTGAAACAGAACTGATGCACTGAGTCCGTTGATGGCCCATCGCTTTCGCTGGTGTGGTGCAGCTACATGTCGGTTCATGGGGCAGACCGGAAGTTCGCAGCTGAGCGCGAAACCGACGCGATTGACCCAAATGTATGGTCCGGCCGTGCGTAGCAAGAGGTTCGTCGATCAGGTGGTGAGTGGTCTTGCATCAATGTATCCGGCCTTTGATTGGAGCATTTTCTCCGGGCCATCATGGATATCAGCGCGCGTGCGTTCTCATTAGCGGACAGGCCTCGATTGGGCCATTTGGGTCACCAGTGTTCGCATGCGCCGGGAAGACCGAACCTCCATCTCGTCTCATCCTCTCGCAGACCTCGGCTGGAACCTGTTGATGGGGTTACGTCATCGCATGCTCCTCCTACCTCGCAGTTCCTGTGTTCGAGCCAGGGGCCGTTCCTTCGTCCCGGCCCGCAGGACGTGCGTCGCGTCGCGCGCACGGGCGGTCAAGGCCGGCCGTTGCGCTTTGCTTGCGGCTGGCTCCGGCGTTGCCAGGCCGCGCCTTGACCGCGCCGAGCACGGCGCGAGGATCAAGCGGGTCGGACGCCTGCATCGTTGGTCCTTGTCAGCTCGAAGGCGCGTCCTTTAGCCAGCACCGCCCAGGCGATGCGGGCAAGCTTGTTGGCGAGTGCGATCGCCAGCACGTTGTGGTGCAATCGCTTCTTGGCGGCTTCGATCCAGGATCTGAGTCCGTAACGTTCCCAGTTCTTGATCCTGACCAGCACCACCCATGCCGCCTGGACGAACAGAACGCGGAGGTAGCGATTGCCGCGCCGTGAGATTTTGCCGAGGATCGTGCGGTCTCCCGTCGAGATCTGCTTGGGCACCAGTCCGAGCCAGGCGCCGAAGTCACGGCCTTTGGAGAAGACGTCTCCAGTGCCGATCGCGGCCACCATGGCGCTCGAAATGATCGGCCCGATGCCAGGCACCGTCATCAGGCGCGAACATGCCTGATCTTGACGGGCCAGTGCTTCGATCTCGCCGGAGAGGCTATCGATGCGCTGATCCAGCTGACGCCAGTCGCCTGTCAACTCCTCGATGACACGCAACATGCGTGGCGACAGGGCATCGGTGCGCGTCGCAAGGATGGTGGGCAGTTCTGTGCGCAGGAAGCCGATACCCTGGCGCACCGCGATCCCGCGTTCCAGCATGAAGGCGCGAATCTGGTTGATGATGCCGGTGCGTTGCGACACCAGCCGCTCGCGCACCCGATGCAGCGCCTGCAGATCGAGTTGCTCCGCGGTCTTGGTCGCCACGAACTTCATCGTCGGGCGCTGCACGGCTTCGGCAATCGCTTCGGCGTCATTGAAGTCGTTCTTCGGTCCTTTGCTATAAGGGCGGACATATTTGGCCGGCATCAACCTGGCATCGTGACCTAACGATGCGAGTTTGCGGCTCAAATGATGTGCGCCGACGCAGGCTTCCATGCCGATCAGGCAAGGCGGCATATTGGCGAGCCGCGCCTCCACCTGGCCACGCGACCACTTTTGCCGCAGCACGATGGTGCCGCGCGTATCGTGGCCCACGACGTGGAACGAGTTTTTGCCGATATCGATGCCGATCACGGCGATCGCGGTACTGGGTGTCTGGGACATGGCGTGCTCCCTGTCTTGGCGCCCCTGGCCAGCTTATCGCTGGCGGGGCAGGAGCACGGCCGGACCATCCCATTAGCAGAAATCGCCGTTGAAACCAATCATTGCCCGCAATCCATCGGCACCTCACGCTCATGTGTCCCCGGCGAGGCCACCAATTCTATTGAATTACGATCGTAATTTAATATTGTGACCGTAATGGCATCGAGCTGAGCCGCTGTTGGGCGGCGGCCGGGTGCCGCCAAACAGCTCCTAG
This sequence comes from Bradyrhizobium sp. 61, assembly GCF_023073075.1. Classification (NCBI taxonomy): domain Bacteria; kingdom Pseudomonadati; phylum Pseudomonadota; class Alphaproteobacteria; order Hyphomicrobiales; family Nitrobacteraceae; genus Bradyrhizobium; species Bradyrhizobium sp. 61. The sequence goes on from NZ_JADPIU010000093.1 coordinate 42,786, forward strand.
CGAGGATTTCATGGACGACACGACCACGGCCTCACGCCACGTCGCATCGCGACAAACCACAGACGTCGACTCGCTTGGGCTCGCAATCGCTGCAGCAGCGATTCGCAACGGCGACATCACCTCGGAGGCCTACACCGCGGCGCTCTTACAGCGCGCCCGAGCGCTTGCCGAACTGAACGCCTTCATCACCATCGACGAGGCCGGGGTGCTCGCGGCCGCGAGGGCCGCAGACAAATCGCGTGCGGCCGGATCGGCGGCCCCGCTCCTTGGCGTGCCGCTTGGGGTGAAGGACAGTTATTTGACGAAAGGGCTACCTACCAGCCTGGGCGTCGAAGGCCTCGCTCACTTCGTGCCGCGCGAAGATGCCGACGCTGTCCGGGCCATTAAGGGGGCAGGCGCCTTGGTCTTCGGCAAGAACAACCTCGTCGAGATGTCATACGGCTTGACCGGTCACAACGCACGTTATGGCCAGGTGAAGAATCCGCACGCACGAGATCGCGTGTCGGGCGGCTCCTCGAGCGGCTCCGCCGCATCCGTGGCCGCCGGCATCGTTCCCGCATCCTTGGGCGGTGACACCGTTGGGTCCATCCGGGTACCCGCATCGTTCTGTGGGGTCGTGGGATTTAAGCCAACCACTGGACGTTGGCCACGCGACGGCGTTGCGCCGATCTCCCATACGCTCGATACGACGGGCGTGTTCGCCCGAAACGTCGAGGACTGCATTTTGGTGGATCAGGTCGTGACCGGTGAACAAGCTGCGGAGTTCTCCAACGGCGGCTACGACCTGAAGGGAGTCCGGCTGGCCTTCGCGCCGCGACAGTTCCTGGATCTGGTGGACTCGGAAGTCGAGACCCGCTTCCGCGAGGTGGTTCGGCGCTTGCAGGACGCCGGCGCCGAGATCGTTGAAGTAGATCTTGGCGACGATTTCAATTCCCTCGTCCAAACCGCAACATGGGGCATCTTCGCTCATGAGACGATGGGCGAAATTTCGGAATTTCTTCGCCGCCATGACATTCCGACCACGTTCGAGGCCATTTATGAGGGCCTTAAGCCCCAACTTCGGCAGGCGTGGGGGCACATCGTGCTGCCGGGTGGCGCAGGTGCTACCTCGGCAGAGGCCTATCAGACTGCGCTCGACGTGAGCCGGCCGGAAATCCAGCGCCGACTCAACACGGCGTTCGTCTCTCATGGGGCGCTGGTCATTCTGCAACCGACCACGCCCTGCACGGCGCCTTTGATCGAGGAGCAGGCGACCGTCCATATCGGGGGGCAGGAAGTTAGCTACCTCGCTTTGGCGAACCACACCGTGTCGGCAAGCAGCGTGGGGTTGCCCGGTGTCAGCCTTCCTGTTGGCTTGTCTCGCGCGGGGCTGCCGATTGGGCTTGAGCTGGATGCCCCCTTAGGGAGCGACCGAGGGCTTCTAAACCTTGCCCGCGGCATCGAGGGCATCTTGGGCGCAGAGTCGAGTGCGATCTAACGTCGTGATCGACCAGCATCCGTTTTCAGTCGGTTTGGCCGCGATGATGTCGATCCAGTGGCCTAGCAACTTGATCGCGACCTCCAAGCTTTGCTGGAAGCGGCCGCAGCGTAAGGGCCGCGGGATATTGGTGGAGAGGAGAGAAGATGCGCTTCGAGAAAGGTCATAAGGCGGCGACGCGACGGCACATCATCGATGTGGCGTCGAAGTGCATGCGCCGGAACGGCATCTCCGCCACCGGGATCGCCGGGATCATGGACGAGGCCGGCCTGACCAAAGGCGCATTCTCTCCGCACTTCGAGTCCAAAGACGCGCTCGTTCGCGAGGTGTTGGCAAGCGCGCTCAGCGACCAGCAACATCGCCTCGATGAGGATCAGCGGAGGGGCCTGGACCTTGAGGGCGCGATTCGGAGATACCTGAACCGCGCTCACCTCGAAGACCCGACGGGCGGGTGCCCCTCGGCAGCGTTGCTCCCCGAAATCGCCCGACAGCCCCTGTCCACCAGGAAAGACTACGAGAAAGGGCTGCGAAGCTACATTGCGACATTGGCCGCGCTGCTTCCTGACGCAGATGCAGCAGCGAGCCGCCGCCGCGCGACCGCCATCTTCGGCCTCATGGTGGGCACCCTTCAGTTCGCGCGGGCTATGCCCAATGCTACGCAGGCAGAGCAGATCTTGGAAGGCGGCGTTGAGGCCGCCTTGCACTTGGCACGAGATGCATCTTCCTAGACTAGGAAGCCGGGAGAGGCTCAGCCTGGAGATCGTCATCCGCCAAAAATCCGAGGTCAGCTTCTGGCCCGAAGTCGAAGATCGCGACGGCCAGCCGTACGTCGGCAGTCGGGGCGAGTTCGGACATGGCTGAGACGTGGCCAAATCGACGCGATTGACCCGAGGCGGACATTCAACGACCAACTTTTGCTGTGACGCTCAAGTCGTTGCCGCTGTGATCTGCAATCCAGGTTCCACCAGCGTATCACGACGGGGCCAATTTGCCTGGGAGGCTCGTCGGGTTTCACGCCAGCCGCGTAAATCATCAAGTAGTTGCAATGGAGATGGCCCATGCGATCGAAGTCGCCGCGAGCGCAGATCGGGGTGCTGGTACTCGCGACGAGTATCATACAGCTCGCCAACGGGTTCTTCGGCACATTCATATCCTTGCGTGTCGCCATTGAGGACTTCGGGGCGACCACATCTGGTCTGGTGCTCAGCAGCTATTTTGCCGGCTTCACATTGGGCGCATTGCGCTGCGAACGGATCATCGGACGGGTCGGACACATTCGCGCCTATGCCGCTTTTGCAGGAATGGTCGTCGCCGCGACCGCGACGATGCCGCTGCTGCCGGAGCCGCTGGCTTGGTTGACCCTGCGAGCGATCATCGGTTTTGGCTGCTCTGGCCTTTTCATCGCCACAGAGAGTTGGCTCAACGCGAAGGCGGATCCAATAGAGCGCGGGCGGATATTCTCGGTCTACATGCTGGGCACGTTCCTCGCTCTGGCGCTGGGGCAGCTCCTCATCGGCAAGGCGAAGGTTGAAACGGCGGAACCCTTCAATGGGATCGCCGTCCTGTTTGCTGTGGCGCTCGTCATCGTGAGCACGACACGGGCCGAACCGCCCCGCGCGGCCGCGTCCACAACTCTGCCGTTCGGCCGATTGCCGCGTGCGGCGCCTGTCGCTGTTGCCGGCTGCATGGTGAGCGGGCTCGTCAGCGCCAGTTTCTATTCGCTCGTTCCTGCGTGGATGCAGGATGAAGACATCGCACGCGAGACGATCGCGATCTTCATGCTGATCGCCGTGCTCGGCGGGCTCGCGTTCCAGGTCCCGATCGGCAGGTTCTCGGATCGGTTCGATCGGCGCGTCGTGCTATCGATGCTGAGCTTCGGCTTTGCAGCCACCGCGATCGCGGTGGTCAATTTACCACACTCTCGTCCGGTGATCTTGACCGCCGCCGCCGTGCTCGGCGGTTTCATGTCGACCCTTTACCCGGTCTGCGTCGCCAACGCGCACGACCAAATGCCAGCTGATCAGGTTGTTGCAGTAAGCGGGCAGCTCATATTGGTCAGCGGGTTGGGCTCGATCCTCGGTCCGCTGATCGGCACAATTGTGATGGCGCGCTTCAGCATCGATGGCCTGTTCTATTTTATGGCTGCCGTCAGCCTGTTGCTGTCTTTCATGGCCATAGCCCGTCGCTTGCTAGCGACGCCGCCAATACACCAGGAACGAACATTCGAGATCCTGGCGCCGCAGGCATCGCCGCTCGCGCACGATCCGCTTGGCCCTCCCATAGATGCCCGACTTCGCGAAGAACTCGAGTAAGGCCCGCTTTTATAGAGCAAAGCTGACGTACACGTTGCGAGCCGGGATGTCGGCTTCTGGCCCTGAACTGACCAGCGCAAGAGGCGTCGCGATGTCGGCTGTCTACGGGAAAGCGGACGTCACACGATCGTTGGGCTGACCGCAGCTTTTGACCCAAATGAGACATCGCGACGGCGCTATTGTGCCCCAGGTGCCACGCATTGTACTGGTTGAGACAGCCCGATCGCGGCTGGCAAAACAACATTGTTGATGAACTTTCGGCTTCCGCCCGGGATAGAGTCTGCCGCAACAGAAAAAGCCAAATCTCGATTTGGGACGACGTAGATCAGTTGGCCCTTGTACCCCGCCGCAAAAAATGCCGCAGGGTCTGTACCGGTGTCGTTTATCCACCATTGGTAGCCGTAGGCCGATTTGGCCGGAGGTCCGCCGTCGTTGTGCTTGGTCGTCGAGTCCCGCACATATGCATCCGACACGACCTGCACATCTCCCCATCGGCCATGTTGAAGATACAGGGTAGCGATCTTCGCCATATCGCGCACGGTCAAATAGAGACCGTTTTCACCATACAAGTACCCCTCCTCATCGGAAAGCCAAGTGTAGTTGTCAATCTGCAGGGGGCCGAAAAGTTTTTGCTTCGCAAAGTCCGCGGCGCTCTGCTTGATCGCGGTGGACAGCACGATCGAAAGAAGATGAGACCCTATTAAATCGTAACGGAAGTGAGCGCCGCCCGGATACTTGACCCTGCGATTGAGCATCCATCGCCAAATTTCCGACTTTCCGGAAACCCCGGCACCTACCTTGACCTCAGCACCTATTTTGAAAGGGACGTCACCTTCCTCAAAGCCCTCTGTCTTGGTCAGGAGATCGCGCACCGTGATGTCGCGCGCGAGCGGATCAACTTTCTCGTCAAATTCTTTGGGAAAGACTTCGGACAGTTTTTCATCGAGGCGCAGAAAACCCTCGTCAATGGCAATACCTACCAAGATGGAGAGTACGCTCTTCGTCACTGAGTGGACTGGCGATGGCGTCTCGGCGTCAATATCTTTGCGATAGTATTCGAAAACGACGCAGTTTCCTTGAACCAGAGCTAACGCTCGTACGGAGGGGTATTGCTCCGCGATGGTCGCTGATATCTTTGACCGCGGTGATGAACTCACTTCTCGGACATCACCGTCACCCGCCTTCTGCTCGGAAGCAGAGTGGGCCGCTCCTAGAAAAGTCGCGAACGATAAGACTACGATATTCGCTATGGCCCCTGTGGGCTTCAGGAAGCTTGCAGGCTTGAGTATCATCCTGACCTTTTCTATTTTGATCCGCGCTATTCACCAATTGCGCTATTTGCACGGTTGGCCGGCCGTGTGCTCAGCTCTTACCGGCTTCAGCTTTCACCACCAACCGTTGTTGTCGCTTCATCCAGACCTGCCCAGTAAGGCACCGCAACATGCCTCACTTCAGCCCATGTGCGTGTGGGTCAGGCACGTTCGAAACCAACCACGCTCCGGTGCAAATCGCCACGCAAATTTCTTGCCACATGTCCGAAAGTGGCCCGAATGCGAAGTCTAAGCGGGCCGCCAAACAGTCTGCTTATCGGGGTAGACCGGAAACGGCGATGCGCCCGCGAGCAATAGCCTCTGCGCTCGCGGCCGGTTGTTCAAGGGCGTGCGACAAGCAATGGCAGCACGTCTGCGCCGCCTGCCATGAGGGGATTCGACGGCTCGAAATGCTCCCGCAATTCTCGCTTCCGGACGATTGAGCGCGCATCCAGAAACGCATCCTTCAGACTAACGGCTTTCCGGAGCGCGACATTGAAAAAAGCGTCGCCGAAATAGGTCCACTTGGCCTTGTCCTGACAGCCGAACGACGGATGGTTGGCATCGGCCGCGGTGATGACCAGCACGTCGGGATTCGCCAGACGCGGGATAAAAACCCCCGAATAACAAGCCGAGATGACCACCACCTTGTGCCGCACACCTGTTTTCGCGAGCATGTCGCCGAGACGAGATGGCGTGAGCGTTTCTGTGAGCCGCCCCGCCTTGATTGCAAGGCCGTCAGGAGAGCCATGCGAGGTGAGAATCAAAAAGAGAACATCCTTCTCGGTATGCAAGCGGTTGGCTGCCGCCTGCAACGACCTGGTCAGAGCTTCGATCGTTGCATTTCCGCCTTTCTTGGAATTGTACTCCACGTTGATCGGGCCAGTCTCGAAACGGCCGGCTACGACCTGAGCTGCGCCGGTCGCCTCGGATCTAAACACGCCTTGATTGCCGAACAGGCCAAAGGACACCACGCCAACCTTGCCGGTGTCCTCAACAGCATGTACCGGCGAAACCAACGGCCAGATGGTCAGAAAAAAAGCGACGAGCGGCGCGACGAGCCGCCTGATCGAGGACCTGGAGGTCATGGCGAACCTCGATTCGAGATCGCCGCCACAGAACTGCGGCTCAACGCAAAATAGCCGAAAGCCAGTGAATTTTCATCCTTCGAAACGGCACGGGTATTGGTCCGGATATGGCCCGTCCGAGACATGCCAACTGCACCGAGCGATGTCCGCATTCAGGGATATCCCGGAAGGCATGTGCTCATGTGGGCCGCCGAAGCGGAACCGGCAATTGCGTGGGGCGAGCGCGCGCTGCGGCTGTCACCGTTCGATTCCTGGTCGTTCGCGGCGTTTGGCTCGCAGGCGCTCGGACACTTTCTTTTGGAGCGACCGGATGAGGCGGCAAAGGCGGCTTACCGGGCGGTGCAGTCCAATTCAGGGCACAGCATCAACTATGTCATCCTGATCGGGCCCCTGGTCACGCTCCGCCGGTTCGACGAGGCGAAGGCAGCCGCTGCGCGCGTAATTGAATTGCAGCCCAATTTTAGGATCAGTCAGCAGTTTGGCGATGTTGACTGCGCGCCGGCGCTCGCCACGAAGCTCGGCGCGGCATTGCAGACGGCCGGATTGCCCGAGTAGTTAGCCAACCTTGCATACTCGAGCATGTCTGCAGTTGGCCCATCGCTTCAGTTGGCGTAGTGCCACGCAATGGGCGGTCAAGTGAAGAACCCTTGCGCGCCGGCGCTGATGGATGATCGCGGCATCCCGGTCGTGCCGCCGGGCGGATCGAGCGCGGGCTCGGCTGTCGCGGTGGCGGCCGGCCTGTGCGCAGCCTCGATCGGCACCGAGACGTCGGGCTCGCTGCTGTATCCCGCGAGCCAAAACGGCCTCGTCACCGTGAAGCCGACCGTTGGGCTGGTCAGCCGGGCCGGGATCGTGCCGATCGCGCACAGCCAGGACACTGCAGGGCCGATGACGCGGACGGTGCGCGACGCGGCGATGCTGTTGAACGTGCTGGCGGCCAAAGACCCGCTCGACCCGGCGACGGAGCGGCAGCGGCGGCCGGTCGACTACACCTATGGCGGCGGGCTGATCTACGACGCGCTCGGTTCCTACAACATGGCCTGGCGCATCGGCGTGGCGGTGGGGCTCGCCGCCGGCATCGTCGAGATCGCGTTTGCGCTGATCAAGCCGACCGCGCCGCCCTTGATGCGAACCGCATAGGCATCGTCAGCCACTGCTCATTCGTTGGGCGATGGGCTGCTGCGTGAAGCAGCGCGTGGCGCGGTTGCCGCAAAGCAGCAAACTGGAATCGAAGCGCATTCAGTAGCTTGAATGAATCGTGTCGCTGGTGCGAATCTTGCACGTCCTTTGACCAAGAATTGGAACCGTCTCTGACGCTTTCCGATCTGGCGACAAGGGAAAGGCCGATAAGCCATGAGGCTGGTCGGTGCCAGTCTCCAGCCATCGACGCTCGACGACCTCATCGCGCCGAGCCGCGCTCATTGTGTCCCGAAAATCCGAGCTGATCTCGCTGGCGTCGTCGCGCCGGCGCGCATGATCGTCTCTGCGGTTCCACTCAAACAGGGCCCAGAAGACATCTCTTGCGACTTGGGAGGACGATGATGGAATCAAGAACATCCACCCGCCAAAGGCTCGTGACATTGGTGGTCGCGTTGCTGGGAATTGCACTGCTCTACCTCGCCCTCGGCGACGTTGCGCTCGCGGAGGATGCGGGCCCGCCAGCCTGCGGCGGCAACATCCTCGAGAAGTGCACGCCCAATCCCGGCGACACCGCCTGGATGCTCACCTCCGTTGCGCTGGTGCTGATGATGACGGTCCCGGGGCTCGGACTGTTCTATGGCGGTATGGTGCGCAAGAAGAACGTGGGCGACACCGTGATGACGAGTTTTGCGGTGACTTGCCTAGTTACGATTCTGTTCGCGATCCTGACCTATAGCCTGGCCTTCCGCGCCGGCACGCCGTTCATCGGCGGGCTGGACCGCATGTTCCTGAAGGACATCCTCAGCGACATCGGCAAGGGCGGGATCGGCAATCCCAATCCGCTCGCGGCGACGATCCCCGAAAGCGTCTACATCTGCTTCCAGATGACGTTCGCGATCATCACGCCCGCGCTGATTGCAGGGGCCTTCGCCGAGCGGATGAAGTTCTCCGCGATGCTCTGGTTCATCGGCCTGTGGGCGATCTTCGTCTACGCGCCGGTCGCGCATTGGGTGTGGGGCCCTGACGGCATCTTCGCCTCCGGCAACGACGCCGCCTGGGTCAAGGTGCTCGACTTCGCCGGCGGGACTGTCGTGCATATCAATGCCGGCGTGGCAGGCCTGATGTGCGCCATCATGCTCGGCAAGCGCAAGGAGGCGGGACCGGCCCACAACATGGTGCTGACCTTCATCGGCGCCTCGCTGCTGTGGGTCGGCTGGTTCGGCTTCAACGCGGGCTCCGCGGTGACGGCAGGCATGCAGGCCGGCATGGCGATGCTGGTGACGCAGATCGCGACCGCGGTCGCCAGCTTCACCTGGATGCTGGTCGAGTGGTCGCTCAAGGGCAAGCCGACGGTCGTCGGCATCTGCTCGGGCGCGGTGGCAGGCCTCGTCGCCATCACGCCCGCGTCCGGTTTCGTCGGCCCGATCGGCGCCTTCGTGATCGGCATCGCGGCCGGCGTCCTCTGCTACTGGGGATGCACCGGGCTCAAGAACATGTTCAGCTATGACGACGCGCTCGATTGCTTCGGCGTCCACGCCGTCGGCGGCATCGTCGGCGCATTGCTCACCGGCGTCTTCGCCGTCGAGCAATATGGCGGCACCGCGGGGGCTCTGGAGGGAAACCCGGGCCAGTTCATCAACCAGTGCATCGGCGTCGCCACGGTCTTTGTCTACGATGCCGTCGTCAGCCTGATCATCCTGTACGTGATCAAGCTGTTTATCGGTTTGCGGGTGTCGGAAGATATGGAGCGCGACGGTCTCGACCTCGCACTGCATGGCGAGGTCGTGCACTAGATCGCCGACGGCAATGTTGAACGAATCCGGCCATCCGCGTTCCCCGCGGATGCGCCGGCACGGGAGAAGGCCCGATGACCGAGATTTTTGCGCAAGGTGACCTGCTGATCGAGCGGGTACCCGATGTAGCGCCATCGGGAACGCTCGCCGAAATCGCCGAAGGTGCGCCTCTGGTCCTGCTGGAGGGTGAGGCCACGGGACATTGTCATGCGATCCGCGAGCGCGTGACGCTGTTTCGCGACGACGATCTGGCGCGCGACATTCCGGCCGGGCTCTATCTCGGGCATCTCCAGATCGCCTCGGCCTATGCGCGGGTGACGCATCAGGAGCATGCGCCGCTGACGCTGCCGCGAGGGACCTATGGGGTGCGCCGCCAGCGTGAACTGGGGCCTCGGGATGCGCGCGTCCTCGCCGACTGAGCAGGCGCTGTCTGCGGGCAGATGGCGGCGTTGGGCGATTACCGCGCGCGGTGGAGAGCCATCCGACGCTCGACGGCGCCTGCCGATCGCGACACCGCGGAGCAGGGCGTGCGTCTTGCCTATGAGGCCGCAGGACTGGAGCCGCCGGCCCGCATCGTATGGTGCGACAGCCCGCTGGCGCTGTCCGGGCTTGCCGGCCGGATGTCGCAGGGCGACGGCGGCAATGTGCGCTTTCGTCTCCTCGATCGCCTGCGCCGGCGCATAGCTTCGCAGGTTGAAGCGCGGGTTCACCGGAAGGTGCTTGCCGCAGTCGACAGCGCAGTCAATCCCGCCGACCTGCTGGTCGCCGCTGCGGCCGACGCGGTGATACGCAGCGTGCCGGAGCAAAATCTGTCCATGCTGGGCCAGCTGCGCTGAACCGGCCTGTCGTTCTCCGGCGTGTTACAGGCGCTCTCTGCTCCGCGGGGCTTTTCGACCTGCGCAGCGGGGCCGCACGATCTGTCGTGGCTTGGCGCTTATGACTATCTCCGCGAGGTCCTTGGTCTGCACGCAGAGGCGGAGCCGCTGCGCGGCCTGATGCAGCTCGCGACGAGCGTGGGCTGGCTACAGCCGCACGAGTACACCTGCTGGCCCGCGGAGCGACCGAACCTCATGTGAGTGACGCGCGCGACCGGCTGCATCACGCCAGCGGTCCGGCACTGCGTTATCCCGACGGCTGGTCGATCTGGGCCTGGCGCGGGGTGGAGGTGCCCCGCTGGATCATAGAACATCGGGACCGGATCACGCTCGCTGCGATCGACGAGCAAGTCGACGTCCAGGTCCGCCGCTGCATGATCGAGATCATGACGCCGGAACGTTACGTCGCGCTCGGCGGCGCCACCTGTGTGGCCGAGGACGAGACCGGAATCCTGTGGCGCCGCAACTGGCTCGCCGCGGACGCCTTGGGCGGCCGTGGAGGTCGTCAACGCCACGCCCGAGCCGGACGGCACGCGCAGGCATTTCTTCCTCCAGGTGCCGGCCAATCTGCGCACGGCGCGCGAAGCGGTCGCATGGACCTACGGCATGAGGGCAGAGGCCTACGCACACCTCGTGCTGAGGACGTGATGCATGCGTGGTCGCTAGCTGCGGTAGTAGCGCCACATCCGCAGGAAGGTGCGATGGATCATGTCCGGCGGCTGATCGAACGGCTCGACATTGATCCGCACCATGTTGGTGTGGCTCATCCGCCAGGGCAGGCGCATCAACCAGCGCCAGAACGGCTGCTTGCGCCAGTCGGCCACCAGCGCGCTGGTGAGCGGTGCGTTCAGCACGATCTGGAGTTCATGCACCGTCATGGCGCGCTCGGCGATCTCGACAAGATCGATGCGCTCGATGGCGCGCCACCGGATCAGGCCGAAGGCCTGGATGAAGATGCCGTATTGGTTCGCGCCGATCGTGGGCCGGCCGGTCTCGAGCAGCGGAATGTTGTAGTAGGTAAACCCGGCCGCGAGCGCCGCGAGCGCAAGCCAGTAGAGCGCGCCGGTGAGAAGCGCGGCCGTGCAGAAGATCGCGGCCAGCGCCGCCGTGACGTAGACCGGGAAATAAGTATCGTCGCGGCCATAAGCGACCGAATAGCCACCGACATGTCCCTCGTCCAAGGCTGCGATCATGGACGTGGAGGCTACGACCATCGGCCGCAATTAAAAACGGGGTCGCGAGGGCCCCGTCGGTGCTGCAGGTGGCCTAGGGGTTTGTCCTTATGTGCGGCCGCTTGGGAGTCTAGAGCGGACGTCGCGCTGCCTGGTCGTGATGGGCCGCTTCCGACCCAAATGCGACATCGACCCGTCGTGGTCCTTCGCATCCAGCGTATGATGGTCATTTCGATTTAGCACCTGGATCGGCATGGGCATTTCGGTGGCAGGGCCTGGCGCGGCGAACGCTAGGCAGAACCGATAGCGGAATGCCGAGCTGCACTCCGGGGAAGCTCCCTTCGAGGGCGTGATCGCGGCCCAGTGGGAGGGCCGCTACGGGTCACCTCCGCGGCCGAAGTCTCTCCGCGAGATCATGAAGGAAGGAAAGCAATGCGCGCGACTGACCATTGGTAAGTCATGCGACATGGGGATCTTTCTTTACAGGCGTGTCTGGTGTTGCTCAAATATCTTCTGCGGTGGGTCTGGGTATCCACCCTGGAGTCCCCCCACATCTGTCACAGGGAGGCTTCTATGATCCTATTCAGGATAGCCTTCGCAGTAATCGCTATCTTGCTAAGCAGGGATGCATTTGCGGAGCCAGGGATGTGGATTGGGACAGCCCCATTTTGCCTTGGGTCGCCAGCAGACTGCACTGATCTGGGAATGACATACGTGAAGAGTAATTCAGAAGGGGACGGTGGCAAATGCTGGACTGGAACGAAAGTGTATTGTTCAGGTTATCCCGCCCCTGAAATTGCATTCATGGGTTATGATGCTTGCGACGGTTTTCAATGTCATCGAACGATGTGCGGTTACAATCCCAGTCCGGGTCCGAAGGTAATCGCAAGTGAGTCTTGGTTCTTCTGTCCTGTCTGCGGCAGTGCAAATATTAGAACGATCATGAGATTGAACAAAGTTCCTAACGCACAGATTGCGCGTGCTTGTCCGTGGCGATATTTCTAGGTTTGTGATCATCGGGCAGTGCGCAGGCGCAGTCAGCGCACATGATGGCCCGCTTGTCGCCGATGCAGGTCCGATCCTCGCCGCCGTTGTGCTTGCAATCGCGGCATTTGAATAGGTAGTCACCTTGGCGTGCGGAAGATTGATGCCCGGAGCGGGCATCGCTCGCCGACGTTCAGCGCCCGCATCTACTTCCGGTATTGGCCCATTGCGGACCTACCGGTCTCGGTCGCAACCGTCCGCTTCCGGAGGATGTGCGGACTCGGTCAACCTGTCGAGGGGCCGGCATGAGCAGGGAGTTACCGCGCGTCCGCCGTGAACGTCACGAAAGTCGCTCATGCGTCAATTTATGCTGCTATGCTGCGATGCCCATGACAGGAGGAGCCGCTGATGATGAACCGCAAGCTCGTCGCCGCGCTGGTTGCGTTTGGCCTGGCCTTGCCCGCCGTCACCCGCGCGCAGGACGCGCCGGTCGAGGAGCAGATCGTCAACCAGATGAACAAGGTGTTCGGTGTCCACGCCGGATTCCGCGCCAATCACGCAAAGGGCGTCGTGGCCGAGGGGAAGTTCAAGGCCTCTCCAGAAGCCGCCGGCTTGAGCAAGGCGGTGCTGTTCGGTGGCACTGAGGTTCCGGCGACGGTGCGGTTCTCGGACTCCACGGGAGTGCCGAATCTGCCCGACGGCTCCGACGACGCTAATCCGCATGGGATGGCGGTGAAGTTTCACCTGCCCGACGGCAGCGACATGGACATCGTGATTAATTCGCTGAAATTCTTTCCCGTCTCGACCAGCGAGGAGTTTCGCGACCTGCTCGTCGCGATCGCGCAGAGCCCGCCGGACGCGGCCAAGCCGACGAAGTTCGAGCAGTTCGTGGCAAGCCACTCCACCATCCCGGCTGCCTTCGCCACGGTCGCCACGCCGGACAGTTTTGCCAACGAGGCCTATTTCGGCATCAATGCGTTCGTGTTCGTCAACAAGGCGGGTGAGCGACAGGCCGTCCGTTACCAGATGATCCCCGAGAAGGTCGTGCACCTGGACAAGGCGGAGGCCGCGAAGAAGACGCCGGACTTCCTGATGGAGGAGCTGCCCGCACGATTGAAGCAGGGGCCGGTGACCTTCCGCTTCAAGGCGCAACTCGCTGCCGCCGGTGACTCCACCAAGGATCCATCAAAGCCCTGGCCTGATGATCGCAAGCTGGTCGAGCTTGGCGTGCTGACGATCGACAAGGCTGTGACGAATAGTGACGAGGCGCAGAAGAAGCTCCTGTTCCTGCCGGGCCAACTCACCGACGGGATCGAGCAGTCCGACGATCCGATGATCGATGTCCGCAACGGCGCCTATGCCATCTCGTTCTCGCGGCGCAATCCCTGACGGTCACGGTTAGTCACCAGGTTATCTCAGAATGCTAAGTTGGTTTGGCCGCGAACACTGAAAACGGCAGGGATTTGGGGGAGGGAATTTGACGGAGTCGGACCTTCGCTACCAAAAATTCTCACGCACCGGCGTGACAGCAGATGCCGCCCTGATCTGGCCGACAGCAGGTTGCCATTGCTGATTTGCTGCGGCGTGCTGCTTACTGTGGAGGCGGGCACCAAGCGGGAGCCCAGAGGTCCGCTTGCGATCTGAAACCAGACCTGGCGCCGCGGGTTAGCACCGGGCCGCTTTTGAGCCGTAGCAGCCGGCGACATCGGCGCGGTGCTGACGCGGCAAGATATTTCGACTATCCTTCAATGCTCACCATCGAGGGGGGCGGGACAGGGCCCACGAGAGGAAATCGATGAGCACAGTAAAAAATGCTCTGGCCCAGAAGAGTGGCATCCTGATCCATGTTCGTTCCGGCGACATGGTCATCGAAGCCTTGCGCCAGATGCGCGACAACCGGGTTCGGTCGGTGCTGGTCATCGACGATGACGTGCTGGTCGGTATCGTGACCCAGGGTGACTGCGCCATCAAAGTGCTGCTGCCCGGGCTCGATGCGAAGCAGACGCCGGTGGGCCAAGTGATGACGGGCAACCCCGTGACGGTCAAGCCGGACGATCAGCTAGAGGGCTGCATGGCAATGATGGCTCAGCGCACTTTTCGCCATCTGCCAGTGCTGCACGCGGGCAAGATCGTGGGCGTGATCTCGATCGGAGACGTCGTCAAGAACATCATCCGGGATTTGGAGCACAACGTGGATGACCTGATGGGCTACATCATGAAGGACGGTCCCGGGGGCTAACAGACGAACCGCGCGGTGCCGTCGCCCCCCGCGCATGTCTGCTTGTGGCCCCAAGCAGCGGTTGGTGGATGTGTGCTATTCCGCTGCTGTCAGGGGAGAAGCAGAAATCCGGCAAACAGGCCAAAAATGACGCGAATGACCCATCTGAGACATTGGCCACCAAATTCGCTGCGGCCTGCCACGTTAAAATGCGGTAGGCCGCGATCCTCGGCCAAGGGGCGTCTAAGAGATGCGCCGAGGGTGGGCTTAGGCCCTGCCGGTTCTTTTGCCGGTGAGATCGATAGTGCCGATGTCGTCGAGCGGCATAGATGACGGCAGGAAGCCGAAGTAGAAGTAACTCCGCCTTTGGGGTTGAGGTGACGTTCGCGTATCGATCGAGTAGATCGCGAAACAGAAGCCAACAATCGAGAGGATCACAGCGACAACACCGAGGCTGATTGCGGCAGTCTGCCAACAGTCGGCCCGCTCGCGGAAGCTGTCTGCACCGTCGCAATATTCTTGGGCAGTTTTCGGTACCTTGCTGTTATTGACCTTCTGCATCGCCAATCCATACATCTTCGACCTTTCAACCCCAGAGCAGTCGCCGGGTGGTGCCTTAAAAAGTTCCATTGCCATGCGGCGCGAGCGATACGCTTGAGTAAATTTGCTCTGTGACCAATACGCAAAGCAGGTCGCTAAGATCGCAGCTAATATCCCGAAGCCCCAGCTATAAATTGCCCGGCGTACTCCGACGGGATCAAAGCTTACGTTTGAATCTTTGGGTCCGATAAGTGCCAGAAGCCCTCCGATAGAGGCTACATTGAGAATTAGGATCAGGCGTATCAATGACTGTTCATAAGTGGCAGTAGCATTATTCAGGGCTACCTCGTGAGCCCGGTGCAGTTTGTAGAACTCAAGGTCGAAATCAGTCGGCGGCTTCGCTTGGTTCTCGTGCAGCTGCTGCGCGTATTCATTTGCGGCTTGCAAACTCGAGAATTTGCCCAGGTGCCGGCTGGTCCTGCGATACTCCGCGATCGCCTCGTCCGAGCGCATGGTCCGACCATCTGGCGACCTGGCCGGCAACAATGTCTGCTTGCCGTCGATATCCACGACCATCGAAGGCACGAGCCCATCGGGATTGCGGACCAGGAGCCGGGTGTTGAGGTCAATGTTGCCGGGCTCAAGCATGCCATCCGGCACGCCGCAATAGGTGCCGCTCATGTTGCCGCTCCCGCGATGCATCAAGCGCCGAGTGTCGGTGCCGCAAACCTAGAGTAAAATACACCACTTGCGCCGATTGCAAAAGGTGCCGCGAGATTCGAGGATTTGTTTTCGACGTATGCACCTGGCGCGTACACCAAGTCCTCACGGTGACGCTTTATTTTACAGTCGTGCTGACGGCGTTGCACATGATCTCTTTTATTCGGCAGGAAGTGCAGATCCCTCAAAGGCTGCTTCACTGAGGACGGGTCAGGCTGCGGCGGGAGAGCGGCGAGAGGATGATGTCGACTCCGTCGGGCTACCCAGAATCGGTATTGCCAATGAGAGGGCACTGACGGAGTTTCGAAGGCGACAGAGATGTTGCAAGTTCCTGTCAGAAATATTGACCCAGCCGCCGACACTGATTTGAGCAGTAACAGATGTCTGGTGCGCCTTCTGTGTGACAGGGACAGGCGGGCGGTCCCATGTCGCCTATTGGCGGACCGGATTTCTTGGTTTCGTCGGCAGGTGACGGAAAGCCGACCCGCGCGGGCTTGTAGGCGCTCCTCATCCACGAGACACTCTGTCGCAGAACCATTCGTTTTGCCGGAGGACTAACCTCTAGGTGGAAATCTGCCGTTCGCAATGTCGAACGGCGTGCAGCGGGGTGATTCTGCGCCGCTTCGGTTGCAAGAGTCCGTGGGCGTGGCCGCCCTTCTGCTGATCCGTCCAAGAGTATGAGAGCTGACTGCCGAAATACTGACCGCTAGTCACGGAGAAGATGCCATGGCGGAGATCCGGCTGGCCTCGCTGCAGGGCGGGGCGATTACGCTTGAAAGCGATGCAATTGCTGCCTTTCGCCAAACCTTGCGAGGCGACGTCTGTCTGGCCGAGGAGCCGGGCTACGATGAAGCACGCACGATCTGGAATGCAATGATCGATCGCCGCCCAGGCGCGGTCGTGCGCTGCAGAGGGGCCGCAGACATCATTCGTGCCGTACGGCTTGCGCGTGAGCACGGCCTCTTGGTCGCCGTGCGCGGCGGCGGCCATAACATCGCGGGTAATGCTGTTTGTGACGGCGGGCTCTTAATCGATCTTTCGCTGATGCGCTCCGTCCGGGTTGATCCATTTCACCGCACCGCGCGCGTGGACCCGGGGGCAACGCTTGGCGACTTCGACAAGGAGGCGCAAGCTTTCGGCCTTGCTACCCCGCTCGGGATCAACTCGACGACCGGCGTTGCGGGATTGACGCTGGGCGGCGGCTTCGGGTGGCTTAGCCGCAAGTTCGGGCTTGCCGCCGACAACCTGATCTCGGCCGACGTGGTGACGGCCGAAGGTGAGCTCGTCCGGGCAAGCATCGCCGAGAATACCGACCTGTTCTGGGCGCTGCGCGGAGGCGGAGCCAATTTCGGGGTTGTGAGTTCGTTCGAGTTCCGCCTGCACCCTGTTGGCCCAATGGTTCTGGCCGGACTCATCGTCCATCCCTTTGCGCGAGCGAAGGAGCTGCTCGCGGGCTATCGCGACGTCGCCGTCAAGGCGCCCGACGAACTGACGGTGTGGGTGGTGCTCAGGCAGGCGCCGCCGCTGCCGTTCTTGCCCGCCGAGGTTCACGGCAAGGAGATCGTCGCGTTCGCCGTCTGCTATGCGGGAGATGAGAACGAGGGCAAGCGTGCATTGGAGCCCTTGCGCGCGCTCGGAGAGCCGATCGCGGACGTGATCGGCATGCAGCCCTTCGCGGCTTGGCAGACCGCGTTTGACCCACTGCTCACGCCCGGCGCCTATAATTACTGGAAGTCGCACAATTTCGTCGAGCTCAACGATGGTCTTCTCGACATGCTGGTGAGCCATACGACAAGCCTGCCGACCGGGGAGTGCGAGATTTTCATTGGTCAGCTTGGTGGCGCCACCAGTCGCACGGCCGTCGACGCCACGGCGTTCCCCCACCGCGATGCGAAGTTTGTCATGAACGTTCACACGCGATGGCGCGATCCGGCGGATGAGCAACGTTCGATCGCCTGGGCGCGCAGGCTCTTTACTGAGACCGCGCCTCACGCAACCGGCGGCGTCTACGTCAACTTCATGCCGGAGGACGAGACCGATCGCGTAGCCGGCGCCTACGGCCCGAACTACGCTCGTCTTGCCGCGCTGAAGGCCAAGTACGATCCCGGCAACCAGTTCCGGCTAAACCAGAACGTCAGGCCGTCCGCCGCACAGCGACCGGCCGCCTGACAAGAGGAGGAGGGGATCCGTAATCGAGGGGGGCTACGGAGACGAAGTTGGACATCGGAGAATGGCTGCGCAGCCTGGGCCTGCTAACCTATGAGCAGACGTTCCGCGACAACGGAATTGACCCTGAGATACTGCCCCACCTGACGGCTGAAGATCTCAAGGAGATTGGAGTCCAGGCCGTCGGCCACCGACGGAAGCTTCTCGATGCAATCGGCCTGCTACCAGCGGACCTGGCTGCGGCGCGGTCCCCCGCGTCGGTGGAGCGCCGTCAGCTCACGCTCATGTTCGTCGACCTCGTCGGCTCGACCGACCTCAGCCGCCGTCTCGATCCCGAGGAGCTGCGCGAGGTCATGCGGGCCTACTCGAACACGGTAGCGGGAGAGATTGCGCGACTGGAGGGCCACGTCGCGAAGTTTCTGGGAGACGGAGTGCAGGCCTATTTTGGCTGGCCGCGCGCAAGCGAAGATGCGGCAGAGCAAGCTGTCCGGGCGGGACTTGCGGTCGCAACAGCGGTCAGCGGCCTGTCGTCAGGCGCAGGAGGCCTGCTGGCAGCACGCGTCGGCATCGCCACCGGGCTTGTCGTGGTGGGTGATCTGCTCGGGGAAGGTGCTGCGAAGGAGGAAGCGGTCACTGGGGAGACGCCTAATCTCGCGGCCCGTCTGCAACAGGTTGCGGAGCCCGGTACGGTCGTTATCGCCGACAGCACGCGCCGCCTGGTCGGCGATCTCTTCGAATTTGTTGAGCTCGGTTCCCTTCGGCTCAAGGGGTTTGCCGAGCCGGTGCAAGCTTGGCGGGTCATCGGCGAAGGCCGGGTAGAGAGCAGGTTCGAGGCTTTGCACGGAGCCCACGTCACGCCACTCGTCGGGCGCAGCGAGGAGCTCGATTTGACGCTGTCACGGTGGCGGCTTGCCAAAGGACGGGCTGGACAGGTCGTCCTGATTTTTGGCGAGCCAGGAATCGGAAAATCACGATTGGTGCTCGCGCTGCGCGAACGGCTACAGGCCGAACAAATCACGCTCGTTAGCTACGCCTGTTCGCCGCATCACCTAAACAGCCCGCTCTTTCCCTTCATCTCGCAGCTCGAGCGCGAGGCACGGTTCGCAGCTGAGGATGCCGCGGAAACACGGCTCAAGCGCCTCGAATTACTCCTTGGCGAAAACGGCGAAGGGCTGTCTAGCGATGCAATCCGGCTTCTTGCCGATCTGCTCGGCATTCCAACTGAGAGGCCGAGTACCCAGCCAGAGATGTCGCCGCAGCAAAGGAAGGCGCTCCTGTTCCGCACATTCCTGGCCCGGCTCAATCGACTTGCCGCTCGTGGCCCGGTGCTGATGGTGCTTGAAGACGCGCACTGGCTCGATCCCACCTCGCGCGAGCTGTTCGATCAGATCGTGGATCGTCTTCAGGACCTGCCAGTGCTGGTCGTCGCCACATTCCGCCCGGAACTCCCACCGCCATGGACCGGGTTTCCGCACGTCACGTTGCTCATGCTAAATCGCCTGCCACAGGCGCAGGTGGTTGTACTCGTCGACCGGATCACCGAAGGCAAAGCGCTTCCCGCCGAGGTCCTCGACCAGATTCTGGCGCGGACCGAGGGTGTGCCGCTCTTTACCGAGGAGCTCACGAAGGCCGTTCTTGAAGCCGGGATTCTCCGCTACACCGGCGCTCGCTACGTGCTCGCCGGAGCATTCCCGTCCTTGGCGATCCCGGCGACGCTCCACGATTCGTTGATGGCGCGGCTTGACCGTCTTGCCCCAGTCAAGGAGGTCGCCCAGATCGGAGCCTGTATCGGGCGTGAGTTCGATCACGAGCTGCTTGCTGCGGTCGTGTCGATGCCAGGTGGGGAGCTCGCTGCGGCGCTTGACCGCCTGGTAGCGGCAGAACTCGTTTTCCGGCGCGGCCTCGCGCCTGCCGCTACCTATGTCTTCAAGCACGCCCTGGTGCGCGATGCCGCCTACGAAAGCCTGCTCAAGCGGCGCCGCCAGGAGCTGCACACGCGGATTGCCACATCGATCGAAGCGCTCTTTCCGCAACTTATCGAAGCACAGCCGGAGCTCGTCGCCCGTCACTTTGGCGAGGCGGGATCGGGCGAGAAGGCCATTCCATACTGGCTGAGGGCCGGCCGCCTCGCAGCCGCCCGATCGGCGAATATCGAGGCAATTGCCCATCTGCGATCGGGGCTCGAGTGCACCAAAGCACTTCCTCCTGGAGCATCACGCTCGCGCTTCGAACTTGCCCTGCAGCTTGGGCTTGGCGGCCCGCTGATTGCAACAAAAGGATTTGCTTCACGCGAGGCAGAAGCGGCGTTCCAGCGCGCACAGGAGCTCAGCCGCGAACTGCAGAGCGAGGCTGATCTCTCCGCCGCGTTGAAGGGGCTCGGTCACGTCTATCATGTGCGCGCCAACCTGCGCGAGGTCACAAGCCTCGTCGAGGAGACGGAGGCGCTAGCGAAACGAAGTGGTGACCCCGTGCGTCAAGCCGAAGCCGATCATCTTGCGGGAGTGCTCTCGTTCCACCTCGGCCAGTTTCAATTCTCGCGCGACCGGCTCACAAGAAGCGCCCAAGCCGGCGAATATCGCGGTCGCTATTATTCCGAGGTTTACGGAATCGATATGAGCGTATTTTGCCGTGCCTACATGAGCCATTGCGACTGGCATCTCGGCTATCCCGTTCGCAGCCTTAGGATTGCTGAGGAAGGGCTCGCCGTGGCGCGTGAGATTTCACATCCATTCAGCGTCGCGCTCGCGCTCAACTATCTGGCGATGCTATATCAATTCCGGCAAGAGCCCGATGCCGCACTGAAAGCCGCTGCAGAGTCACGCGACATCTGCGCCGAGTACCGCTTCGACTACTATGGCGCATGGGCCAACCTCGTTCGCGCCTGGGCCATCGCTGAATCCGGCAGGCTTGAGGAAGGTCTTGCGGACTTTGATGCTGGGCTTGAGGATTTCCGGCGTACAAGTGCGGGGCTACGTATTCCGCACCATCTTGGCTTGCTCGCGGCGCTTCATCGCAAGGCCGGAAACGCCATGGCCGGGCTTTGGGTCATCGACGAAGCGGTCGCAATTGCGGACGCAAGTCTCGAGAGCTGGTGCGCCGTCGAACTTCACCGGGAGCGCGGTGAACTGCTGTTGCTGGCAGCCGGGGAGGAGGCCGAAAATCAAGCGGACGCGGAGTTCGAGGCCGCGATTGAAATTGCCGCCGCCCAGGGAGCAAGGCTGCCCGAGCTTCGCGCAAGCGTTGCGCGCGCCAGACTCCAGGCGGCACGCGGCATGCGGCGAGAGGCGCGCGACGCTCTTGTGCCGATCTACAGCTGGTTCAGCGAGGGCTTGGAAACACGCGATCTCATGGAAGCTCGCAAGTTGCTGGCCGACTTGTGACGAAGTTACCGCAATAACCACTCGATCTAGGTTCCGGACAAGATAGAGCTCTCGCAGGTTGGCTTTGGGGTCAAAGGGCTATCTGGCCGAACCGGCCCGTTGCGGCGCAAACCGGACATTCGGTTCCGACCCCGCATCGCGGAACGGCTCAATCAGCCGAGATTAGGCGACCGCCTTGCCATTACGTCGCGATCGGCAGTGCAACGTATACAAGACCGAGAAGCCTAGCCAGATTTCACGCACGGCCCTATCATTGAGGTCACCGCTCAGAGAAACATTAGGGCTGACGACCAGGAGGAGTTAATCATGCCAATGACGTTACGGCGTTCTTTGCAATTCGCTCTTGCTCTCGTCGCCTCGGGTTTCGCCGTGAGCCAGATGCTCCCACAGACTAAAGCCGAGGAAGCCGGCTGGATCACGCTCTTCGACGGCAAAGACCTCGAACAATGGGATCAGGTCGGACAATCCAACTGGCATCTGGCGGACGGCACGGTGACGGCCGACAAGATGGAGGGCAAAGAGGCCGGGTATCTCGTCAGCAAGAAGCCGTAGAAGGACTTCACGCTGCGCGTCGAATTCTGGCCGAGCGACGATGCAAACAGCGGCATTTATTTCCGCTGCCTCGATGCCAAGAAGATCACCGATCGCACCCACTATGAAGCGAACATCTTTGACCAGCGCCCCGATCCGAGTTACGGCACTGGCTCGATCACACGCTACGTCGAGATCAATTCGATGCCGAAAGCCGGCGGCAAGTGGAATACGTTCGAGATCACGGCGAAGGGTCGCGACATCACGGTCTTGCTCGACGGAGAGAAAACGGCCGAACTGCGGAACGGGATGTTCGATGAAGGCTTGATCGCCCTGCAACACGGGGCGGGAACGATCAAATTCCGCAAGGTGCAGATCAAAACTTTGTAAGGTGGACTTCGCGCCATGGATAATCGCTCTCGGAATCGGATGCGCGACGCCCTCACGCAAAGCGAGCGGTTCGTATATCAGCGGCTTAATCCCCTTCAGGTCAAAGCGCGAGCAGGTGTGGAAGGCAGCTCTTGGCGCAAACCGGACCACCTTTGATTGGCTTCGATATTCTCGTCCGCAGTTAGCTCAAACTTGCCCATGATGGATTGGAGTGAGAGTTCAATATTTTCAGTTGGTTAGAAGGCGGCGCGTGCACGACGTGTGCACCGGGAGATCAAGAAAAATCCTGCGTCGGCCAACCTAAGCAGGCCCGGGAAGTGGGGCCTCATCCGATCTGCAACTGTACGAGGGAGCTTCAAGGAACGGGGGCGAGGCGGGCACCGCAGATCCGCGCATCCGCTGCTTCAGAGGTGGACGGAAAGTCGAACGACGGCGCAACGCAGCTTGGCGCGGCAGTTCTTGGGTTGCCATTCGCGCCAGTCTTCATGCAGGACGGCAAGCTGATCGGGAGTTGGGGCGCGCCTGGCCCGGTCAGTTCAACGTCGTGCGAAATATCGCTAGCGTAACGACGGTTGTCATGCAGTCCCGTCCCGTGGATATATGGCGCATCGTCATAACCGGGGCTCGGGGTGTGTCGGCGCGCCTGAATTTTCGTCAGATCGAGGCTTTCCGCGCGGTCATGCTTACCGGCACGACGATCGCGGCTGCCAACATGCTCAACACGACGCAGCCCTCGATCAGCCGTTCGCTCGCGCAGATTCAGTCGGCGGCAAAGCTCAAGCTGTTCGAGCTCGATCGTGGCCGGCTGCGACCTACGCCGGAGGCGGTTATGCTGTTCGAGGCCGTGCAGCGGAATTTTCTCGGCCTCGAGGCCATCGAGGAGACAGTGGCGCTGTTGCGGCGCTCAGGCATCGGGCGGCTGCGCGTGGCCTGTACACCGGCGCTCGGCATGAGCGTCATGCCGGCCGTCATGGCGAGATTCAAGGTGCGCCAGCCTGACGTTCACATCACCCTCCGGACGATCAGCTCCTACGACGTCCGCGAGGGATTGTTGAACGGGCTGTACGATCTCGGCGTCACCACCAACTCGCTCCAGCTGGAGGGTGCGCACAGCTCCAGACCAAGGTCGTTGATCAGGTGGCCGCGGTTTGCGTGATGAGCCGTTCGCACCGGCTGGCGACGAATGCCCACGTTACGCCACGCCATTTCCAGTCCGAGACGTTGCTGACGCTGGACCGGCAGGACGATCTGAGTGACGAGTGGCGGCGTGCGCTTGCGCAAGCGAAGGTGGTGCCGAGCTCGGTGATCGAAACGACGTATTCGGCCACCATTTGCCGTCTCGCCGAGGTCGGCGCCGGCATAGGCGTGGTCAATCCCTACATCGCGTCCGTCTTCTCGGACCGGTTGCGCGTGGTCCCCGTCAAGCCGGCAATTGGCGTCAAGATATTCGTGGCCTATCCACGGCACGTCTCGATGTCGGCCCTTGCTTCCGAGTTCATCGCGCAGATCGGCGATCAGTTCAGAAACAACGCACGGCCGTCCCGAAGCGGCAAGCGCTGAACGTTCGACCCCGCGCGTGCGGTCTGTCCGCTGGACCGACGGTCGCCGGCCGGCCCTGAGGCCATGTATATCATTTCCGTATAGTACAGCCTCGCAAATTGATTGGTCGCGATAGCAGCGCTCTGTCTAGTATCGCTTCCGGTCCGCTCGGTGTGCGCGGGCCGTGCCGGGATAGATGCCACCCTTTGAAAAGGAGCCTCAACGGTGAGGTTGATATCGGTCGTCCTATCCTTCGTCCTGTGCTGTCCCTTCGACCTCTCTTTGGCTCATGCCGGTCAGATGCGCATGATCGTTCCGTTCGCGGCCGGCGGCACCGCCGACGTTCTCGGACGGATCGTCGCGCAGGAGCTCGGCACGCTCACCGGCAACCAGATCGTTGTTGAAAACCGCCCGGGCAGCGGCGGCAATATCGGCGCGGATTCGGTGGCACGCGGGCCGGCCGACGGCTCGGTCCTGTTGCTCGGCACGATCGGGATTCATGCCGCGAGCAAGATCTACAAGACCCTGCCGTACGATCCGAACAAGGATCTCCAGCCGGTCACGATCCTTGCGGAGGTGCCGAACGTGCTTATCGTGCATCCTTCCGTTCCGGCGAAGGACGTCAAGGAGTTCCTGGCTCTGGCGAAGGAGAAGCCCGGCGCGCTCAATTTCGGCTCGGCCGGCAATGGCTCCTCGACCCACATGATCGCGGAACTGTTCAAGCTGAAGGCGAAGGTGGATCTGACGCACGTGCCTTACCGGGGGAGCGCTCCCGCCCTGAATGACCTCGTCGCCGGCCAGATCCAGCTCATGGTCGAGAATTTGCCGACGGCGCTGCCGTTTATCGAGAGCGGCACTGTTCGGGCGCTCGGCGTTACCAGTGCGACCCGCTCTCCGAGCCTGCCGTCGCTGCCGACCATCGCCGAGGCCGGCGTTCCCGGCTACGACGCAACGGCCTGGTTCACCATCGCCGTTGCCGGCGGCGTTCCGCCCGCGACGGTCGAGAAGCTCAACGCTGACATCTGCAAGATTCTCACAGAGCCCGACGTGATCGAGCGCTTCAAGAAGCTCGGCGCGGTGATCGTCGGCAACAGCGTGGTGGATGCCAAGGCGTTCGTCGCCAGCGAGACCGTGAAGTGGAATGACGTCATCGAAACCGCGCAAGTCAAGATCGATTGAGTGCGCACCGTTAGGAATACGCCGTGTCCATGCCTCTTCAGCGTTTCACTGTCCTCGATCTCACGCGGGTTCGCTCGGGCCCGCTTGCGGTCCGTCAGCTCGCCGACTGGGGTGCCAACGTCATCAAGATCGAGGCACCCGAGGCCGTCGACAGCTCGAAGGGCATGGGCGGCGAACGCGATGGCTCCGATTTCCAGAATACGCACCGGAATAAGCGCAGCATCACGCTCAATCTCAAGCGGCCGGAAGGGCGCGAGCTGTTCTATGCGCTCGTCGCACAGGCGGACGTGGTCGTCGAGAATTACCGCCCCGACGTGAAGGAGCGTCTTGGCATCGACTACGACAGCCTCAGAGCCGAGAACAAGCGCATCGTGCTTGCCAGCATATCTGGGTTCGGGCAGTTCGGACCCTATGCGCGCCGTCCCGGCTTCGATCAGATCGCGCAAGGGATGGGCGGGCTGATGTCGGTGACGGGATTGCCGGGGCAAGGGCCGGTGCGAGCTGGCATTCCGGTCGCGGACCTGTCGACGGGGCTTTACGCCGCCATCGGCATTCTGATTGCGTTGCTGGAACGCGAGGCATCTGACGAGGGGCAATGGGTGCACACCTCTCTCCTGGAAGCGCAGATCGCAATGATGGATTTCCAGGCGACGCGTTGGCTGATCGACAAGGAACGTCCGGGGCAGGCCGGCAATAACCATCCGACCAGTATTCCGGCCGGCCTGTTTCGTGCGCGTGACGGTGTGCTCAACCTTGCCGGCGGCGGCGAATCCATCTGGCGCCGCATATGCTCTGCGCTGGAGCTTGGCGATGTGGCGGATCGGCCGGAGTTCTCATCGGAAGAGTTGCGTTCGAAGAACCGGGACGCGTTGAATGCGATCCTTCAGGAGCGTTTCATTCAGGAGCCGGTCGGCCATTGGGTCCGTCTCCTCAACCAGGCCGGGGTGCCCTGTGGTCCGGTCTACGGGGTCGACGAGATGTTCTCCGATCCGCAGGTCGATGCGCTCGATATGTGCTTGCGGGTGCAGCACAAGCGGCTCGGCGCGCTCGATCTGCTGCGCAGCCCCGTTTCTCTCAGCCGCGGGACGCGGCGGGCCGAACCGACGCCGGAGCGCGGCGAGCACACGGATGCCGTGTTGAAAGAGCTCGGCGTGCCATCCGAGAAAATCGCCGCCTTGCGCGCGCAGAATGTCATTTAGGCTTGCGGGACCGATGAAATGACCTTGCAGTCTTTGCAGCTCACGACAAGCGACGGGGTGTCAACGCTGACACTGAACAATCCGGCAAAACACAACGCAATGAATTTCGCGATGTGGCGGACGCTGCCGGAGCTGTTGCAGAAGGTCGCAGCGGACCAGGCGACACGCGTCCTCATTCTGACCGGAGCCGGAGAGCGGGCCTTTTGCTCCGGCAATGATGTCTCCGAGTTCGATCAGGTCCGCAGCACGCCGGCGCAGATCGAACACTACAACGATCTGCAACGCAGCGTCTGCGAACGCCTTGCGAAATTGTTGAAGCCGACCATCGCCATGATCGACGGCTATTGCCTTGGGGCCGGACTGGAGTTCGCGCTGCTGTGCGACTTCCGCTATTGCACGCCGGCGTCGCGGTTCGCGGTGCCCGCCGTCAAGCTGGGACTGCCATATCGCTACGAGGATATGGTCAAGGTGCTCGACGTGATCGGGCCGGCTCGCACGCGCGAGATGGTTCTGGGCGGGCGTCAGATCGACGGCGCACGCGCTGCGGATATCGGCCTTGTGCATCGGCTGGCTTCTTCGCGTGAGGCGCTTCTCCGCGATGTCGCGGAGCTCGCGGGTGAGCTTGCCATGGCCGCGCCGCTCAGTCTCGCCGCCGCAAAGGCGACCATCAATGAGGCACTGCGACGCGACGCGCCCGCGGACCTCGCGCTTTGTCAGAAGCTGGCTGACGAGGTCTATGCCAGCCATGACTATCGCGAAGGCCGGGCCGCTTTCGCCGCCAAGCGTAAGCCGAGGTTTGAAGGACGCTGATGAACATCGTGGGACATACGACGAACCAGGGAATTTGCGGACGACAGTCATGAGCTATCGGATTGCGATCGATATTGGCGGCACGTTCACGGACGGCGTCATTGAAAATGCAGCCACAGGCGAAGTGCGGCTGGCCAAACGCCTGACGACTCAAGCCGATCCGGGCGAGGCGCTTGCCGATGTGGTCGACGATCTGCTGGCCGCGGTTCGTCAGGTTAACGGAAGCGGCAGCCCGTCGGGTGCTGTGAGCGAAGTCGTGCATGGCAGCACCCCGGTGACCAACGCGCTGATCGAGCGCAAGGGTGCAAGGACCGCGCTGGTTGCGACCGCAGGCACCGCCGACGTCATCGATATCGGCCGCGAGGTGCGCTACGATCTCTATGATCTCGACATCCAGATGCCGAAGCCGCTGGTCGAACGCGAGCACCGGTTCGAGCTTGCAGAGCGGATCGCTGCTGACGGCGCCGTTCTTGCCGCTCCGGGGCAGGCGGAGATCGACGCCGTCGTCGAGGAGATCAGGCGATCCGGTGCCCAATCCGTTGCGGTCTCGTTCCTGCATTCCTGCGTCAACCCCGAGAACGAGATCCGCGTCGGTGATGCGCTCCGGGCTGCCTTGCCCGATGTCGCAATCTCGCTGTCGTCCCGGGTTGCCCGCGAGATCCGCGAGTACGAGCGGACGACGACGGCCACGGCCAATGCCTTCGTCCAGCCGATCGTCGCAAAATATCTGAACGAGCTGTCGGCGCGGCTGCGGCAGGCCGGCATCGACGCGCCGCTGCGTATCATGGTGTCGAGCGGCGGCTCGACCTCGGCAGGCATCGCAGCCGAGGTTCCCATCACGACGCTGGAATCGGGCCCGGCTGGCGGTGTGCTGAGCGCGGCCAATGCCGGGCGCGCCGCGGGGTTCGACGATGTTCTCGCCTTCGACATGGGCGGCACCACCGCAAAGATCTGTACGGTGGTGGCTGGTGTGCCTTCGGTCGTGCACACGTTCGAGGCCGCCAGGGTTCGCCGCTTCAAGAAAGGGAGCGGCCTGCCGCTTCTGATCGCCAGTATCGACCTGATCGAGATCGGAGCAGGTGGCGGTAGCATCGCGCGCATCAGCGACCTCGGTCTGCTGACGGTCGGACCGGACAGCGCCGCAGCCGATCCCGGACCTGCCTGCTACGGGCGAGGTGGCCAAAGCGCGACGGTGACCGACGCCGACCTGATGCTCGGTTATCTCAATGCCGGCTTCTTCCTGGGGGGCCGGATGACGCTCGATGCGTCCGCCACCGAGGCCGCGCTCAAGCGTCTCGGCGATCGTCTGTCGTTGAAGCCGCTGGAGGTCGCCAAGGGCATCTTCAACGTCGTCAACGAGGCGATGGCGGCTGCGGCCCGCGTGCATATTGCGGAAAAGGCGCAGGATCCGCGGCGCTTCACCATGGTTGCGACAGGCGGTGCAGGTCCCGTTCACGCGGTCGAGATCGCTCGCAAGCTGCGCGTGCCCCGTGTCCTGTTCCCGATCGCAGCCGGGACCGGCTCGTGCCTCGGCTTCCTTGCCGCGCCGATCCGCGTCGACCGCTCCTGGTCCAAGCCGCAAGGTCTGGAAACTGTAGACTGGCAGGACCTTGCGACGACGCTTGCAAACCTCAAGCGCGAGGCCGAGCAGGAGCTCAACTCCGCGCTGACGAGTCCGGCCGATGTCGTGTGGCAGATTTCCGTCGAGATGCGCTATGTCGGGCAGGGCGCCAATCTCACGGTGGCCTTCCCCTGGCGAAGCATCAGCCCAGCCTTTGCGAGCGAGCTCGATGCCGCCTTCCGCAAGGCCTATGAATCCAACTACGGCGGCGTACTGCCGGCGGGATCGCTGGAGGTCGTGACCTGGCGCATCGTCGGCGCGACGCGGCAGGACATCAAGCGTTTCGTCTGGCCCAAAGGCAGCGCGACCTCTGGGGCGAAGCCCAAGGCCCACCGCGCCATCCTCTGCACGCAAGCCGATAGCATGGCGGACGTGCCGGTTTACGACCGCTACGCGCTCGGCAGCGGGACGCGGTTGCGTGGACCGCTGATCCTCGAGGAGTCTGAATCGACCATCGTCGTGCCGGTCGCAGCCGATGTCGAGGTGCTGGGTGATCTCAGCGTGCTGATCCATTTGGGAGGCGAATGATGATTGACCCCATTTCGCTTGAG
Source organism: Bradyrhizobium sp. 61 (assembly GCF_023073075.1). Classification (NCBI taxonomy): domain Bacteria; kingdom Pseudomonadati; phylum Pseudomonadota; class Alphaproteobacteria; order Hyphomicrobiales; family Nitrobacteraceae; genus Bradyrhizobium; species Bradyrhizobium sp. 61. The sequence continues at coordinate 71,781 of NZ_JADPIU010000093.1, forward strand.
ATCCTCTGGACCAGGCTGGTCAGCCTTGTCGACGAGGCCGCCGCAACCTTGGTGCGGACGTCGTTCTCGACGATTGTGCGTGAATCCAACGACTACGCCGTCGTGCTGCTCGATCGCGACGCCCAGCTGCTGGCGCAATCGAGCCAGAGCATTCCCTCGTTCATCTGCACGCTGCCCGAGACGGTACGGCATTTTCTCAAGCGATTTCCGCGCGAGACGCTGAAGCCCGGCGACATCATGATCACCAACGACCCCTGGCTCGGCACGGGGCACCTTCCCGACATCAGCATCGCGATGCCGGTGTTTCGGGACGGCGTTCTGGTGGGGTTCGCCGGCAGTGTCGCGCATTCGCCCGATATCGGCGGGCGCCTTCGTTCGCCCGGCAATCGCGATCTCTATGAGGAGGGATTGCGTATCCCGCCGATGAAGCTGATCGCCGCCGGCACCATCAACGAAACGCTGATCGAGATGATCGAGAGCAACGTGCGCATCCCGGATCAGGTACTCGGCGATTTGTGGGCGCAGGTCTCGGCGAACCGCATGCTGGCGCAGCGCCTGCTCGAGATGCTGGACGAGACCGAATGCGATCTCGTCGCGGTCGGCAAGGAGATGCATACGCGATCGGAATCCGCCATGCGCAGCGCCATCCAGGCGCTGCCGGACGGTGACTACGAGTATGAGGCGCGGGTGGATGGCTTCATAGAGCCCGTCACGATCCGGTGCCGGATCACGGTGAAGGGCGATGCGTTGTCGGTCGACTACACCGGCTCGTCTCCGCAGCTGCCGCGCGCCATCAACGTCGTGCCGATCTATACCTTTGCCTATACGGCCTATGCCCTCAAATGCGTGCTTGCGCCGACCGTCCCGAATAATGACGGCTCGTTCCGGCCGATCACGACGACGGCGCCGTTGGGCTCGATCCTCAATCCGAAATTCCCTGCGGCGGTGAGCGCACGTGCGATGACGGGCCATCTGCTGCCGACCGCGGTGATGGGAGCGCTCGCAAAGGTGGTTCCAGACCGTGTCCGCGCTGCTGCGGGATCGCCGCTATGGTGTGTGCAATTGGCCGGCGCGCATGAAGGCCGGCGCTTTGCCTCGACGCTGTTCCTCAACGGCGGTCAGGGGGCGGGCGCGAAAGGGGACGGGCTGCCGGCCCTGAGCTTCCCCAGCAACCTCGCCAACACGCCGATCGAGGTCATCGAATCCCAGGCGCCGATCCGGATCGTGCGTCGTGCGTTGCGGCGGGGTACCGGCGGAGCGGGCAAGACCCGTGGCGGCGACGGACAGGTCTTCGAGCTCGATCTCCTGGCCGATGAACCTGTGGCGATGTCGTTCATGGCAGATCGCTTGCGCACGGCCGCGCCCGGCCTGCTGGGCGGCGAACCGGGCGCGACCGGCCGTGTGTTGCTGGACGGTGCGCCGATCGACCCGCGCGAAACGCTCGTAGCGGCACCGGGCTCGCGGCTGACTCTGGAAACGCCGGGCGGCGGGGGGTTCGGGCGCCGATAGCGGGTAACGATGATCCGATGATAATTGCATCCGGACACTTTCATCGCCGCCAATTAGGGCATGGAGTCAAAATGCGCCTCGGTGGAAGGGGCGGGCTGCATCCGATCTGCGTTTCGCCCTCGCGAGGCGCTTCCGGTAGGCCTTAGAGCATCGACTCGAACTGGCAGTGCACGAGCATCTCGGAAACCGACGCGTTGTTCGGCAGCATGAGTGCGGTTTCGACCAGCTGGGCGATATCGCCGGGCTGACTCATTTCGTGGCGGGAAATCTCGTCGTCGTTCAGCGTCATGTCGGTGGCGACATAGCCTGGGCAGATCACGGTGGCCCGAATGCCCGCCGCGCGCCCCTCGCGGCGAATGCCGTGGGTGAGGGCGACCACGGCGAACTTTGTCATCGCGTAGCCGACATTGCTCCCAACGCGCTTTCCCGCGAGCGATCCCAGGTTGACGACGCGCCCATGACCGCACACGGCCAGATGGGGAAGGGTGGCTCTCACGAGGCGCAGAGGTCCTTTGACGTTGACGCGCCACATCTCGTCCAGCGCGTTCTCGCCCTCGTCGGAAACGCGGACCCTCGGGTTGATGCCAGCCGCGTTGACGATGGCATTGACGCCGCCCCATCGCGCGACCGTTGCGTTGACCCATGCGAGCGGGCTGTTCGCATCCTCGGCGTCATAGCGGTGCGTCATCAGCCGTTCGCTCTCCGCGAGCCGGTTTGGGTCGCGTAGCCCGGCCGAGACACGGAAGCCCGATGCGAGCAGCCGGTCGACGACGGCACGTCCAATGCCGCGCGAGGCGCCCGAGACCATGACAATCCGGTTGTCGACGTCCAGCATTGCGCGTTCTCCCGATGAACAAACAGTCTCGCGACATCTAAGGGGACCTGCCCGGAAGCGAGTAAGAGAAATCCACTCTGCCGGCATCGCGCGTGCTTATAGCTACCGAACGAAGGAGGCCTGGCGGACATATTGGATGTCCTTATGAGGGCAGAACAAATCCGCTCTATGCCCGTATAGGCCGGCGCACTTAGTTTTCCGCACGCTCTGGCTGACTGCAAAAGAGCCCTGCGGATGGGATTTTCGGACTACCGAACGGCACTCGTAACGGGCGCATCCTCTGGCATCGGGGCTGCGACGGTCCGGCGTCTCTGCGCCGAGGGAATGGAGGTTCACGCGCTGGCGCGCGATGCGCGGCGGCTGGCCAGGCTGTCGGCTGAGACTGGATGCCGCGTCTGCGAGATCGATGTCAACGATCTGGGCGCTGTCAAGCAACTTGCGGCTTTGGTCGCGTTCGACATCCTCATCAACAATGCCGGCCAGTCGCGGCGCGGCACCATCCTGGAGATGGCGCCTGATGATGTCGATACGCTGGTCGACGTCAACCTGCGCGCGGTCCTGCACCTGACGCGGCTCATCGTGCCCGGCATGGCGAGCCGCGATCGCGGCCACGTCGTCAACATCTCCTCGATCGCCGGCCACTACGCTTTCGGCGAGAATGCGACGACCTTCAATTCATCCGTGGCCTATCACGCCACCAAGGCCGGAATTCATTCGCTCTCACAGCAGCTGCGCGTCGATCTCTACGGGACGCGCGTGCGGGTTACCGAAATCTCACTCGGGCGTGTCGCGACGAGCATCTTCCAGAACCAGAACGCGGTCGAGAATCCGGATGCGCGCTTCGTCGCCGGCTTCGAGACACTCCAGTCCGAGGACATTGCCGACGCCATCGCGTTTGCGGTCGGAGCTCCGACTCCCATGAACGTCGCGATGATCGAGGTGATCCCGACCTTCCAGGTCGTCGGCGGCCTCCAATTCGCGCGCCGATCCGAGGCCGCACCTGTGCAAGACATGACAACTGGAGCTGACAATGCCTGAACTCGCAAATCGCCTGAAGACCGTGAAGATATCGGCCTCGGCGGCGATGACGGACAAGGCGCGCGACCTTCGCGCCGCAGGCGTCAAGATCGTTGGCCTTTCGTCCGGCGAGCCCGACTTTCCGACACCGCCGCATGCGATCGAGGCTGCTCATCAGGCCGCGCTGGCGGGCGACACCAAATATCCGGCGCAGCCGGGTACGGTTGCGCTGAGGACTGCCGTGCAGCGCAAGTTCAAGCGCGAGAACAATCTCGATTACGCGCTCGACGAGATCCTGATCGGCAATGGCGGCAAGCAGATCATATTCAATGCGCTGCTCGCCACCTGCAATGCCGGCGACGAGGTTGTCATTCCAGCGCCGGGCTGGATCACCTATGCTGACATCGTGCAGTTGGCCGAGGCGACCCCGATCGCGGTACCTTGCCCAGAGAATAACCAGTTCAAGCTGCGGCCGGCGGATCTGGAGGCGGCGATCACGTCCCGGACCAAGTGGCTGATCCTGAATTTTCCCAACAATCCGACCGGTGCGGCCTGCACGCGCGAGGAGATGCGGGCGATTGCAGACGTCATGCTGAAGCACCCCGACGTCTGGATTCTCACTGACGACATCTATGAACATCTGACCTATGATGGTTTCGAGTTCTGCACCATCGCGGAGGTTGAGCCGCGGTTGAAAGATCGCGTTGTGACGGTCAACGGCGCGTCGAAGGCCTACGCGATGACGGGTTGGCGGGTCGGCTATTGCGGCGGCCCGAAGGGCCTGATCGCGGCGATGAACAATGCCCATGGCCAGGCGACCGGCGGCATCTGCACCCTAAGTCAGGCTGCGGCGGTTGCAGTCCTCGACGGTCCGCAGGACTACCTGAAGGAACGCGCTGACATCTATCGCGGCCGGCGTGATCTCGTGGTCAAGCTGCTCAACCAGATTCCCGGCATCACCTGCCACAAGCCGCAAGGGGCGTTCTACGTGTTCCCCAACATTGCTGGCTGCATCGGCAAGACCACGAAGGGCGGCCGGCGGCTTGAAACCGATGCCGACTTCATCTCGGCGCTGCTTGAGGAGCAGCATGTCGCTGCCGTGCCGGGGGGCGCTTACGGCATGAGCCCCTATTTCCGGATTTCCTACGCGACCGATACCGAATCGCTCAAGGAAGGCTGTCGGCGCATCGCAAGCTTCTGCGAGGGCCTGCGCTGACTGGTTGCCGGACGTTGAGGCTTCGCTGCCAGGGAGGGTGAGGAAGAAAGATGCTGTCAGCAGCACTTACCGATCAAGATTGGAGCATTATGCCGAACCAATTGTCATAATCGTTCTTAATACCCCTAATCGAAGATGCTCTTGGCCCCATAGAATGCCGGCGCATAAGCTTGGTTGAAAGAGGGGTAGGCCTTGGTATCGCACAGTCGAGGACGGCCAGCGATGACCACCAGCGACGATGCGGTGGCGGTTTTGGGTGTCGAGGCTCCACCGGCGGCCCAGCGGGGATCGCGGTGGCGGCTGACCCTGCCGGTCGGCTGCTGGCCATCCCGATGCTGGCCTTCCTAACCTACTTTTTCTTCTACCCGGCCATCAAGCTACTATTCTCGAGCATCCAGACCCAGGATAGCCGCGGAATCATCGGGCGGCCGTACACGTTTGCACATTATGCGCGCCTGATCGACGTCGAACTCTATGCCCGCGTACTCTGGACGACGCTCAGGATCAGCATCGTCACGTCGGTGCTCGCAACTGTGCTCGCTTATCCGGTCGCGTTGGTCATGGTCAAAAGCCGCCCGATCGTGACGCGAGTCATTACGCTGATCGTCATCGCGCCGTTGATCGTCAGCGTGGTTGTCCGCGGTTATGGCTGGCAACTGGTGCTTCAGAATGGTCCGAAGGGGATGCTGAACTGGATCCTGATGGCCCTGCATATCATCAGCGAGCCGTTGTCGGTTCTCTACACGGAAACGGCCGTGATCATCGGATCGCTGCACGTGTTCTTCCCGATGATGGTCCTGCCGCTGGCCTCGGCGCTCGGCAAGATCGATCCGAACCTCGAAGACGCCGCCCGTGTCCTTGGGGCGCCCTGGTGGAGGGTGTTCTGGCGGGTGACGCTGCCGCTGAGCATGCCCGGCTTCGTCGCAGGTTTCACTCTCGTCTTTTCGCTGACGGCGGGCTCCTTCGTCATTCCCGCGATCCTGGGCGGCGCCTCGGCGGTCATGCTTGGCAATTTGATCGAGCAGCAGATCTTCGTCGTCTATGACTGGCCGTTCGGCGCCGCGATCGCCGTTGTCCTCGTAGGCCTCGTCCTCGCGGTCAACGGTGTCTCGATGTGGCTCCTGGAAGGCCGCCGTCTCAGGAGGGCCGAATAATGGACGAGCGTTTCTCGGGCTTCGGGGCCTTCATCCTCTACACCATCACCGCCGGCATGATGGTGTTCATTCTGGCGCCGCTTCTGCTGGTCATGGCGGCGTCGGTCTCCGACACCTATTTCGTGACGTTTCCACCGCAGGGCTTCACGCTGAAATGGTACGCCAAGGTCCTCCAGGATCGCGATTTCCTCGAGGCGATGCGGCTCAGCATCCTGCTTGCGCTCGGCACGACGGCCGGATCGCTCTTGCTCGGCGTGCCGGCGGCCTTCGCGCTCGTGCGCGGCGATTTCGTCGGCCTTGCCGCCATCAAGGGCTTCCTTTTGTCGCCGCTCATCTTCCCGGCGCTGGTGACGGGCCTGGCACTGCTTCAGATCCTGACAAAGCTGGGCTCTCAGGACGCGCGGCTCAATCTTCTGATCGGGCACGTCGTCGTGACGTCGCCCTACGTCATCCGGACCGTCGTCACCAGCCTTCAGCTGGTGGACGAGAATCTGGAAGACGCCGCGCGCACGCTCGGGGCCGGGCGATTGCTGACCTTCTGGCGCGTGACGCTGCCACAGATCGCCTCCGGCGTGGCGGCGGGTGGATTGTTCGCCTTCATGGTGTCCTTTGACAACTATCCGGTGACGATGTGGCTCGCGAACTCCGAGTACTCACCGGTGCCGCTGGTCCTGATGCGGCAATTGGTCAACGTCTTCGATCCGTCCGTGCCAGCGATGTCGACCATCATCATCCTGATGGCGATGGTCGGTGTTCTGGTTCTGGAGAAACTGGTTGGCCTGCGCCGCGCGCTCGCCGCCTGATGTGTTCTGGTAGAAGGAGATTGGACTCATGAGCCTGACGCGTAGGACACTCATCAAGGCCGGCGCATCCGCGCTCGCGTTCCCCACGATCATCAGCCGCGCTTCGGCGCAGGACGCCAAGCAGTTGCACGTCGGCGTCTACAACTCCGCGCTCGGCAAGCTGATCCAGAAGGAGGTCATCCCGAAGTTCGAGGCCGAATTCAAGTGCCGCGTCTTCACGATCGAGGGGGCGACGCTGTCCAACATCGCGGCCCTTCGCGCTACCCGCGACACGCCGCGCTTCAGCGTGATGATGATGGACGATGTTGGCATCCCCCAGGCGAAGCAGGAAGAGCTGATCGACAAGCTCGACGCAAACAAGATCCCGAACCTCGCCAAGGTCTATCCGCGCTACCTTTTCGAGGACGGCTATGGGGTGGGGTTCTCCATCTCGAGCGCGGCCATGTTCATCAGTCCGCAGGTCACGAAGCCGATCGAGAGCTACGAGCAGATCTTTGACGCGAAGTACCGCAAGCAGATCCTGCTGAATACGCCCAAGAACACCCAGAGCGTCCTGATGCTGATCGTCGCGACGTCGCTCGTGACCGGCAAGCCGTTCAAGGAGGCGCAATATCTGGTCGACAGCGGCTGGGACAAGCTGGCCGCGCTGAAGCCGAATGTGCTGACAATTTACGACAGCGAGGCGCAAGTGCTGCAAGTCGCCCAGGGCCAAGCCACGATCGGCGGTATCGAATATTCCAAGGCGATCTATCCGCACACCGCCAAAGGCATGCCGCTCGACATGACTTTCCCCAAGGAGGGGGCATTCACCGGGATCAACAGTATGACGCTGGTCAAGAACGCGCCGGAACCGGATCTCGGCTGCGCCTTCATCAACCGCGTCCTGGAACCGTCGGTCGCCAGGATGCTGTCGGAGCAGACCCTGAGCGCGCCCTCGGTTGGCGGTATCGATTTCAAGCCCGAAACGGCCAAATTCCTGGCCTATCCCGACACCAAGGCGGCTGATCTCGGGCTGTTCACGCCGGACTGGAAGTTCATCGTTCCGCGCCGCGGTCCGTGGTTGGAGCGCTACAATCAGGTGTTCACGAGCTGAGCGGGGTTGCCATGAGGTCGTCCGAAGTCAGGCTTGATTGCCTCAGCAAGGAATATAACCGAACGATCGCGGTCAACGATGTCTCGCTCACGATCGAGCCAGGTCATCTGATCGCGCTGCTCGGTCCGAGCGGATGTGGCAAGACCACCTGCCTTCGCATGATCGCGGGCCTGATCCGCCCGACATCCGGCGACGTCTTCGTCAACGACGAGCGTGTAACCGACATCCCGGTCCATCGCCGCAACGTCGGAATGCTGTTCCAGAGCTACGCTCTGTTCCCGCATCTCACGGTCGAGGAGAACATCGCGTTCGGTCTCGACGTGCGCGGGATCGCGAAAGCCGAGGCCGCCAAAAAAGTTGCTTCGGCGCTGAGCCTCGTCCAGCTCTCGAACTTCGGAAAGCGATACCCGGCGCAGCTCTCTGGCGGCCAACAGCAGCGCGTCGCACTCGGCCGGGCGCTGGTCATCGAGCCGGCGATGCTGCTGCTCGACGAACCGCTAGGGGCGCTCGACAAGGGCTTGCGTGAAAGCATGCAGGTCGAACTGCGCGCCTTGCAGCGCCGGCTGGGTCTCACCACGATCATGGTCACCCACGACCAGGACGAGGCGCTGACCATGGCCGACAAGATCGTGGTGATGCGCGACGGAAAGCTCGAGCAGGTCGGCTCGCCGACCGAGATCTACCAGCGCCCGGTGTCGAAGTTCGTGGCGAAATTTATCGGCGCTTCAAATCTGTTCGAGGGGCGCGTCGAGCAGAGAAATGGCGGCGGTGCGGTTATTCGCGTCTCTCCGGAACTGAGCTTGCAGGTCGACGAGATGCCGGCCTCCGCGACTGATGCCATGATCTCGATACGGCCCGAGTCGATCGTCGTCGAGAGGGGCGGCCAGGGCGCCGCGACGCCAGAAGCGAACAGCGTCGCGGCGCGGGTCGACCAGGCGATATATCGAGGGTTTGTCAGTCAGTATTATCTGAGGACGAGCGGCGGCGAGCAGATCATCGTGTTCGAGCAGAATCAGTCGCAGCAGGCGGGGCTTTGCTATTCGGTCGGGGAGGAGGTCATCGCGCGGTGGGGCGCTCCGAGCAATCACGTCATTGCACGGCAGTAATTACCCGGTGGGCAATCGACATCCCTTATACCCGCAGACGAACATCGTCTTGGATCGACTTTTAGGGCTTGGCTAGATTTGCGACTGACGAGGCCTTGGGCGTCGGACGAGCGAGGCATTTTTGTCGATTAATCACCCCAGCGCTCCCTTTGTCGGCGCGATCGAGAAAAGCCCGAAGATCAGCCTGATTGGCACGCTCGCCATGCTGATCGAGGCGCCGGGCGATTTCGACCTGGTTCAGCAGGGACGCATCTGGGCTTTGGCCGATGCCCTCTCATCCTGGCCAAATGTTCAGGAGGCCGTCATTGGCGTCACCAATGTGATGCTGGCGTTTGAGCAACCGCCCGAGGATATCGGCATGCTCAGCGCCGCAATTGTCGAACTGTGGCACCGTCAATCCGGGCGCAAGGCCGATGGCAAGCTCATCGAGATTCCCGTCGTCTATGGAGGCGAGCTCGGCTTTGATTTGCCGGCGGTCGCACACCGCGCAGGCCTGTCTGAACGCGACATCATCAGAATTCACAGCGAGGGCGACTACACCGTGTGCGCGGTCGCGAGCTCGCCGGGATTTGGCTACCTCCACGGCCTTGATCACGGCATTCACATGCCGCGTAAATCAGTGCCGTCACTCAATATGCGGGCAGGCTCCGTGACCATTGGCGGGATGCAGACCGGCGTTGCGGTGCTCACGGGGCCAAATGGGTGGAACGCCATCGGCTGGGCCTCGATCGCGATGTTCGATCCGCATCGTGAGCAGCCGTCGCTCATGCTGCCGGGTGACCGCGTCAGATTCAGGATTGATCGGATCGAGCTGTGATCGAGATTCTGGCCAGCCCCGCCTTCAACACGATCCAGGATCTGGGACGCAACGGCGCGCGTCGTTTTGGCGTAAGTGCGTCCGGCGCGATGGACCCTGTCGCGCTCGCAGCCGGCAATGCGTTGCTCGGCAACGACGATGACGCCGCAGGCATCGAGATTCAAACGTTTCCGTTCCGCCTGCGCTTCGAATCCGACACGCCATTCGCGCTCACAGGAGCTGATCACGATGCCACATTGGCGGGTGCGACGGTTCCATCGTGGTGGTGCCGGCGGGCGAGAGCAGGCGATATCCTCTCGATCGGCGCGCCCAGGCGGGGTTCACGCGTTTATCTGACGCTCGGAGGGGGCATCGACGTACCTCGCGTGCTCGGCTCGCGCAGCACTCATTTGCGCGCCGGATTCGGCGGGATGGAAGGGCGCGCCTTGCAGGTAGGCGATATCATACCGGTTGGCGAGGCAGGGCGGGGGGCGTCCGGCCGCTCGGATTTTGGCGTCGAGCCGCCCGATGTAGCGATTCCGCTCCATGGTCCGTCCAAGGACCGCGTGCTGCCGGTGCGCGTCATGCGGGCGGGCGAGTACGATCTGTTCTCGGAGGCGATGCAGGCGACGTTCTGGTCAACACCCTGGAAGATCAGTGCCCGGAGCGATCGGGGCGGATACCGTCTCGCCGGAAACAAGCTCACATTGGAGACGCCGGTCGAGATGCGCTCGCATGGCGTCGTGGCGGGTGTCGTGCAGGTGCCGCCGGCCGGTGAACCGATCATCCAGATGAGCGACGCCAACACGGCGGGCGGCTATCCGAAGATGGCTGCCGTGATCCAGGCCGATCTCTGGCGTCTCGGCCAGGCGGCGCCGGGATCGTCCATCATCTTCAGCGAGGTCAGCTACCAGGAGGCGGTTGCGGCCATGGCTCCGGTCGATGACTATCTCGCGAAGCTGCGTGCGACCGCGGATCTTTATCGAGCGCTTTGAGTGGACGTCAACAACAACAAGAGCAGGGTACGAGCATGAAAATCGGCATCAATTCGGACATGGGCGAAGGTTTTGGCAATTATCGTATCTGCGACGACGAGGCGCTGATGGGCATCATCTCGTCCGCCAACGTGGCGTGCGGATTCCACGCCGGCGATCCCATCATCATGGATCGCATGGTCCGGCTGGCGAAGCAGAAGGGCGTCGAGGTTGGTGCCCATCCGGGCCTCCCGGATTTGCTCGGATTTGGCCGCCGCGTGATCCAGATGGATGCCGCCGAGCTCGAGAAGCACATGGTCTACCAGATCGGTGCATTGCAGGCGATCGCGACCAATGCGGGGCATCGCGTGACCCATGTCAGCTTCCACGCGGCGATGGGTAACATGGTGGACGCGGACCCTGACATGGCCGATGTCGCTGCGCGTGCGATTGCGACCATCAATCGCGATTTCATTGTTTTCTCGCAGCCCGGTGCCGAAATCGCGCGCGCCGCGCGCAAGGTCGGCCTGAGGGTGCTGGCACTGTTTCTAGCCGATCGCGCCTATGACGAGCACGCTCGTCTGGTGTCCCGCAAGCTTCCGAATTCGGTCATCACCTCGCGCGAGGCCGTGGCCGAGCGGGTGAAGCGCTTCCTGGACAGCGGAACGGTGCAGACGATCGAGGGCAAGTCGATCAAGATCGAGGCGCGCTCGATTCTGATCCACAGCGACACGCCCGGATCAGTCGAACTCGCCGGCACGGTGCGTCGTGTGATCGAGCATGGCGGCGGCGAGGTCGTTCCCGCGGCCGTGTTGCTCAATTGATCGCGATGCTCTCGGGGAGCGGGTGAATGCGCACGATCGGCGCTCCGTAGCCAACGGTGGCGCCGACCTCGGCGACAACGGCATCGACGATGCCAGCGGTCGGTGCAACGACGGGCGCATACAGCAGTCCGATCTTGACAAGGCCGACGATTGCGCCGGCCTCGATCCGCTGGCCGGGCGCGACGAACGGTTTGTCCCGCCAGGGGTGAGCTGCGAGGAAATAGCCCGCGACATCGGCCTTTGCAATGATGGCGTGGTCTGCCGCAGGGCTGGCCGCGGCGCCAAGCGCCGGGGACGCAGCGGGCGTCTCGATGACAAGCTTCAAGGATTGTCCCGGCTCCTCGATCTCGATTGCGTCGACGCCGGATTTTTCGAGGATTTGGGCCAGATGCTCGATGTCGGTCAGCTCTATCGGCATGCTCTGATCTCCTCGACGAGACGTAGGTTGGTCCGGAGCCGGTCGAGATAGGCGGACATCTCGGACTCGGCCGCAAGCGCATTGACGTAAGCGGTTTGCTCGAACCGCAATGTTCCGCCGAGCCGCGCCTGTCCGACGCGCCAGAGATCCGCTCCGATCACGGTTGCGATCTTCGGATATCCGCCGGATGTCTGCGCGTCTCGCATCTGGATGATGGGTTGCCCGTTAGGCGGAATCTGGATCACACCGGGGACGATGCCATGTGAGCGTTTCTCGATCGGTACGCGCGGCTTCACGGCAGGGCCTTGCAGGCGGTAGCCGTAGCGGTTGCTCTGCGGCGTGATCTTCCAGCTGCTGGACCAGAACAGCGCCTGCGTGGCGTCATCGAAGCCGTCATACTCGCCGGCAACCACGACCCTGACGATGGTCTCGTCGTCGGCCGCGTTTGGCCGCGCCAGTGTGATGTCGGTTGGCTCGACTCCGAACTCGCCGATGACCGCGGCAGACACGGCACAAGGCAGGATGTCACCGGGCTGGAGCGGCCGTCCGTGCAGCCCACCAAACTCTCCGCGAAGCTGCGTGCTACGTGAGCCCAGCACTGCAGGCACGTCGATACCGCCGCCGACGGTCAGATAGCATCGCGCGCCTCGGGGCATCGTCCTGATGGTCAGAACGTCGCCGGCTCGGGCCTGTGATCGCCACCATGGCGGGATCGCGCGTCCGGTGATCTCGGCGACGACGTCGGCGCCGGTGAGCGCGAAGGCCATGTCCTGGTCGAAACGGAGCTTGAACGGCATCATCGGGATCTCGATGCCGGCGGCGTTCTCGTCGTTGCCGAGGAGCATGTTGCCGGCGCGCAAGGCGACGTCGTCCATCGCGCCCGACGTGCCGACTCCAAAGCGATATTGGTCGAAGCGGCCGAGATCCTGGACGCTGGCTGGGCCGACGACGGAGAGGATCTCGATCAACGGATCACCCGTTCGATCGCAAAGCGGATGGTATCGCCCGGTGCCAGCGCGGCGGGTATCGGCCAGGACGGGTCGAAGAATGTCCAGTTGGTGTGCCCGATGGCGTGCCAGCCGCTGGGGCCGGGCGATGCGGAGACACCCGTCTGCGACCCACCAATGGACACCGAACCGCCGGCGGACCGCTGCAGCGGCGTCTGACGCCGCGGCATGGTGATCCGCGGGTCCATGCCGCCGAGGTAGCAATAACCGGGATGGCTGCCGAGTGCGAACACAGTGTAGAGCGGAGCGGCATGGATCGACACGATATCGTCTACCGGCAGGCCGCAATATTCGGCGACGGATTGCAGAGATGATCCGATCTCGCCGCCATAGGTGACCGGCAGCCTGATCTCGCGGCCGCCGATCGCAAGGCCCTCCGCCTGGTCCCAGCCGTCTTCAAGGGCGGCAATCAGGCTGTCGAGCTTGCTGGGAGGGGTCTCGAAGGTCAGCATCAGATTGGTGATGCCGGGGATCGCCTCGCGAATTCCTGGCCATGTCGATGCAGTGGCCGCCAGCGCCCAGACGCGTCGCTGATGGGGCAGATCGAATGCTCCGGGGGCCTCGAACAGCAGGGCCGATGTCCCGAGCAGGCTGATCCGTGGTCGCTCGGACGCCGTCATTGTGCAGCCACCCGCGCGCTCATCCAGTGCTCGAGATGGTGGATGTCGTAGCCGCCGCGGCAGAACTCAGGATCGGAAAGGATCGCCTGATGCAACGGCACATTGGTTCGGATGCCCTCGGCGCGCAGTTCGGACAAGGCCACGCGTGCGCGCGCCAGTGCCTCGTCGCGGGTGCTGCCATGGACGATCAACTTGCCGATCAGGGAGTCGTAGTGACTCGGCACGCTGGCGCCGGCCGTGATATGCGAATCGACGCGGACGCCGATGCCGCCGGGAACGTCCCAGCGCGTCACCGTGCCAGGCGAGGGCGCGAAATTGGCGGGGTCCTCGGCGTTGATGCGGAACTCCACGGCATGCCCGACACGTGCAATTTCGGCTTGCGAGATCCCCAGCGGCTGGCCCTGTGCGATTCGGATCTGCTCCTTGACGATATCGATCCCGGTCGTCACTTCGGTGACGGGATGCTCGACCTGCACGCGCGTGTTCATCTCGATGAAGAAGAACTGTCCGTCCTCGTAGAGAAATTCGAAAGTGCCGGCGCCGCGATAGCCGATCCGCCGGCAGGCTTCGATGCAGCTTGCGCCCACCTGTTCGATCAGCTTGCGATCGATGCCGGGCGCGGGAGCTTCCTCGACGACCTTCTGGTTCCTGCGCGGGAGCGAGCAGTCGCGATCCCCGAGCCAGAGATGATTGTCGTGCTGGTCGCACAGCACCTGGATCTCGATATGGCGGGGTCTTTCCAGGAATTTCTCGATGTAGACCGCAGCGTTCTTGAAGGCCTTGCTCGCCTCCGCGCGCGTCAGTGCGAGTGCCTGGTCCAGTGCGTCTTCGCTCCGCACGATCCGCATGCCACGCCCGCCGCCGCCACCGGCAGCCTTGATGATCACGGGGTATCCGATGTCCCGCGCAATCGCGCGTACCTCCGCCGGATCATCCGGGAGGGCGCTGTCCGGTCCGGGCACGCAAGGCACGCCGGCGGCCCGCATCGCGCGCTTGGCCGCGACCTTGTCGCCCATGGTTCGGATACAGTCTGCGGGAGGGCCGATGAAGGTGAGACCGGCGCGCGCAACCCGGTCGGCGAACTCCGCGCTTTCCGACAGGAAGCCGTAGCCTGGATGAATTGCATTTGCGCCGCTAACCTCGGCTGCGAGCAGGATCGCCGCGGCACTCAGATAGGTGCTGCTCGCCGGCGCGGGCCCGATGCAAAGCGCTTGGTCCGCGAGCGCGACGTAGCGTGCGTCGCTGTCCGCCTCCGAGTAAATGACGACTGTCTTGAGGCCCATCGCCCGACAGGCGCGCTGGATGCGAAGTGCAATCTCGCCGCGGTTTGCGATCAGGACCTTGTCGAACATCAGGATGAACCCACAGGGCCGATCCGGAACAGGGCCTGGCCCGCTTCGATCTCGCCGCCGTTCTCTGCAAGGATCGCAAGCACGGTTCCCGGCGCCTCGGCCGTGATGTCGATGAAGGTCTTCATCGCCTCGATGATGCAGATTTTTTGCCCGGCCTCGATCCGCGCGCCGACCTCCACCAGCGGCGGTTCGTCAGGTGCGGCGGCCCGGTAGAATACGCCGTGCATCGGCGATGGCACGACAATGTCGATGCTGGCCGAGGCAGTGAGCTCGGGCTGAGGGCTGCTTTGCCGATCGGGGATGGGAGCTTGCGCGTTGTATTCGGTTGCAGGCTGGGCCTGAACTGGAGGCGCTCCCGCGGGCGAACGCTTGAGGATGCGGATGCGGGTGCCGTCCTGCGTCAGTTCCAGCTCCGCGACGGCGGAGCGCGCGACGAGATCCACGAGTTGTTCGATCTTGGGGAGGTCCACAGTCAGGCTCCGCGTTGACGCCATGTCGGGGTCGGGGCGTTCATGCATCACTCTGCCGGCCGTGGGCCCCTCTGTGCGAAATTAAGCCCGCCCACCACCTGCTGGGTCGGCAAGACCTCCATGAACGCGACATTCATGCGCGCCGGCGATCCAACTGCGAATGCGATCGAATTGGCGATGTCCTCCGGCTGAAGCGCATCATAATCGTCGAAGAAGCGGCGCTTGGCCTCGGCCAAGTCACCCAGCAGTCGCCCGAAGACTTCGGTCTCGACCCGCGCCGGCGATATCTCGGTGACGCGAACTCGCGTGCCGAAAAGGTCAACGCGCAATTGCTGTGACAGCGAGTGAATGCCCGCCTTCGTCGCGTGATACACGGTGTTTCCGCCGGCGAATGCGTAGTGGCCCGCGATGGAGGAGATGTTGACGACATGGCCACGGTCGCGGCGCGCCATGCCGGGCACGACCAGCCGCGTCAGATGCAGGACCGCGCGCAGATTGACGTCGATCAGCGCATCGACATCCTCGGACGTCGTGTCCAGGATATTGCCGCGGCGGGACTGGCCGGCATTGTTGATGAGAACGTCGAACTCGGCCGACTTCGCCAAGGCCGCAAGCGCATCCAAATCGCTGATATCAACGGCGCAGGACCGGCATCCGGTCTCCGCGGAGAGGGCAGTCAGACGGCTCGCGTCGCGCGCTACGGCGTAGACTTCGAGCCCTTCCGCACGCAGGCGGCGCACCGTCGCCGCTCCGATCCCCGAGGATGCACCCGTCACCAAGGCCGTTCGATAGTCCGAAAATCCCATCCGCGAGGGCTCCTCTGCTACCGTCCAGCCCCCAAATGGCGTCGGCTGCAACGCGAGCGGCGGACGTGGTCAGAGCTACCTATAGGCCCTGCCGGTTCCAGATGGTAAGAACATTTCCTTCTGATCCCATAGCTTCAGCCTATCGCTGGTGCATAGCTCCCTGTCTGGATATCCGGAGGCGCCGTATTGGACACGAAACGTTTGGAGGCCTTCATCAAGGTCGTGGATCTCGGCAGCATGACGAGCGCGGCGAAGGTGCTGAATGTCGCGCAGCCGGCCCTGAGCCAGCACATTGCGAGCCTGGAGGCAGACTTCAAGTGCAAGCTGCTCGATCGCAGCGCACGCGGGGTCAAGCCGACCGAGGCTGGACGAATCCTCTATCGCTACGCCAAGTCCATCCAGCGGCAGATCGAAGAGGCCCGCCGTACCATTCTGGACAACAAGCCGGAGCTGACTGGCAACGTCACGATCGGCCTGGCGCCGCTCAGCTCGGCGACCGTGCTTGCGACGCCATTGCTGATGCAGGTCCGTGCACGTTTTCCCGGCATCGTGCTGCACATCTACGACAGTTTCGGGATCGTGCTGAGCGAGATGATGCTGAAAGGCAGTCTGGACATGGCCGTTCTCTACGGCGATCGACCGGTGACCGGCCTCGACTACAAGCCGCTCATGCAGGAGCCGTTCTTTCTCGTCGTGCCGCGCAGCATGTTGGCGGAGCAGCCGCAGTCGGACAGCGCCTCCGCGGCCGAGGTCGCGCAATGCGACCTCATTCTACCGTATCGGGAATCCTTCCTGCGGCAGGCGGTCGAGCGGGTCTGCGCCGAGGTTGGGCTTCGTCCGCGCATTGTCGCGGAGATCCATTCACAGTCGACCCTTTCGTCCGCGATTGCGGCCGGAATGGGCGCGACCGTGCTGCCCCTCTCCATCGCGAATGCGCTGCCGAACCAGGACCAGCTCAGCATCCGGCGGATCGATGCGCGGGCCGCGTCGCTGCAAATGTCACTCTGCATTTCGGACAATGCGGCTTTGTCGGACGCGGCCTTTGCCGTCTACAAGGTGCTGCTGGAGATCATCGGCGAGACGTGGGGCGGCTCGTCGGGCGGGCTCTTCCGGCGACCTCTCGCCCCGGCATCCCAGGAAGAGCATTGATCGCGATACGCAGTGATGCGGGCGACCTATAACGAAACGCGATGCGGCAATCCTGAAATACGAATTTGCCGCCCTAGGGCGGTTGATTATGGAGGTGTAACGGAGATCGGTCCGCAAGGAGGTTGCCATGGTGCACGTGATCAGGACATTCGATCGGCCAGCCGCCGGACTTGTCGATCGCATCAAGCAGTTTCCTCCGTCCACTTTGCACGAGGCGCAGGGGCGGTCGGGTGCGCTGACCTCCCGCATCAAGCCCATCTATCCCGGCATGCGCGCCTGCGGACCGGCGTTGACGGTCAGCTGCCATCCGGGCGACAACATGATGCTCATTACCGCGATTTCGCTGGCCAAGCCGGGCGATGTGCTCGTGGCAAGTGCAGGTGATCATCCCGAGCAGGGCGGCTTTGGTGAGGTGCTCTCGACGGCCTGCGTCGCCAAGGGCATCGTTGGCCTGGTCACGGATGCCGGTGTTCGCGACGGTCCGGCCGTGCGCGACACCGGCTTCAATGTCTTCTCCTACGGCCTCTGCATGAAGGGCACGGTCAAGGAGACGCTCGGCACCATCAACCAGCCCATCGTGATCGGCGGGATTGCTGTTCGTCCCGGCGATATCGTGAGCGCCGATGACGACGGCGTCGTGATTGTGCCCAAGGAGAACATTGCCGACGTCTGCGTCAAGTCGGCGGCGCGCGAGGACAAGGAAGCCGCCGTGATGAAAGCGCTCAAGGCCGGCGAGGATATTCTCGAGCTGTCCGGCATCGGCAAGGTGCTGGAGTCCAAGGGCTGTACCTTCGCCTGAGCGGTCACACGCAAGCGCGCAATGACAGGAAATTCAGTGGCGGCCATTCTCGGCTCGGGTGAGCATCGGTACCACGTCGCCGACAATTGGGCGAAGCTGCCGGATGGCTGGCAGCTCACCGACGTTGCCTCCGTCGCGGTCGACAGTAAGGACCGCATCTACGTCTTCAATCGCGGCGCCCATCCGATGGTGGTGCTCGACCGCGACGGCAATTTCCTGCGGAGCTGGGGTGAGGGGCTGTTCTCCCGCGCCCACGGCCTGCACATTGACGCCGACGACAATCTCTATTGCACCGACGACGGCGACCATACGGTGCGCAAATGCACGACCGACGGCAAGGTGCTGCTGACGATCGGGGTCCCCGAAAAACCTTCGCCGTTCATGAGCGGCGATCCCTTCCACCGCTGCACCCACACGGCGCTGTCCCCGAAGGGCGAGATCTACGTCTCGGACGGCTACGGCAACGCGCGTGTTCATAAATTCACGCCCGATGGCAAGCTGATCAAGAGCTGGGGCGGACCCGGCACCGATCCCGGCCAGTTCAACATCGTTCACAATATCGCGACGGACGCCGACGGCTTCGTCTATGTCGCCGACCGCGAAAACCACCGCGTGCAGGTGTTCGACGGTAACGGCAGGTACGAGACGCAGTGGAACAATTTGCACCGCCCTTGCGCGCTCTGTTGCTGTGGCGGCAAGCAGCCGAACTTCATCGTCGGTGAACTTGGGCCCGCCCTGCCCGTCAATCGCAAGGTCCCCAATCTCGGCCCCCGACTGTCATTCGTGGACGCCAAGGGCCAGCGCATCGCGCGGCTCGGCGGCGAGGACGGCCCCGGTCTTGCGAGCGGAAAATTCCTGGCGCCGCACGGCATCGCGCTGGATTCCACGGGCAACCTCTACGTCGGCGAGGTCGGCGTTACCGACTGGAAGACGAATTTTCCGGACGAAGACATGCCGGCTGTGGTCCGTGCGACACGTTGCTTGCAGAAGCTGGAGCGCGTGGTTGACGTTCCTCGTTAGAGACGAAGTGCGACCGCTGGGCCGTTTTGTCAGGGAGATCCGACGGCGGCGTCCGGCTGCAACTGAGTTTCATGCACAGTTGCGCGCAGGATCCGTACAAACTCGGCCTGGATCGCTGTTGGCTCCAGATCGCGTCGCGACAACAGCCAGACATCGCGGTGCGAGTTGGGCACTGCCTTTGGGAGGATACAGAGGCCGGTCAGGGCATCGTCGATCCCATGGGTACTGCGGGTGGTGAGCGCAAGGAAGTTGGTCTGAAACAGTAACGAGCGAACGAGCGAGAATTCCAGCGTCGTCACCGCCGCAGGCGGCGGGGCCATGCCCTCGAGCTCGAACATCGTCGCCATCCTTGCGGCCGCGCCGGTGCCAGGCTGGGCACCGATCCAGGGATATGATGCAAGCGTCTTTCCATCGAGGTGGGTTTCGCGGGCCAATGGATGGTCAGGTCCGCAAACGACACACAGCTCGCTCGCAAACAGCTTCTCGGACTTGAACTCGCGCGGAATGTCAGGCCGTACGGTGGTGCACAGGTAATCCAGGCGCCCCGCGCGCAGATGCTCGAGCATGTCTTCGTAATGATCCTGCTCGACCACGAAGCTGATGCCGGGAAATGCATGGACGCATTTCTGGATGGTGGCCGGCAGGAGCACGGATGCCGAGACGCGAACGCAGCCGACCGCGATCGTGCCTCGGAGCTGCCCATTGAGCGCGCTCATGTCGGCTTTCGCAAAGCGAAGCTCTCGTAGCGCCAGGCTGAACAGGATCGCGATCTCGTGGCCGAGATCGTTGAGTGAGCCGCCGTATTTCTGCCGATGAACCAGCTTGGCTCCGAGGACAGCTTCGAGCCCGCCGATGGCGCGATGGACCGACGGAACGCTCAGGCCGATGTGTTCGGCGGCATTGCGAAAGCCGTCAAACTCGTCCATCGCCGTCAGCGCGCGGACCTGTGACACTGTCAACAGATTGAGCAGGCGTTCCAGGCGCGCGACCGAAGGCCGGTCCGGATCCGGGCAGAATTTCGACAACGCGCGCGTGAGGTAAAAAATACAGCGCCCTGCGCGTCTGACCAGCGCTGCGCCAAACTCCGTCTCGACCAGCCCGGTTGCGCGGCGCTCGAACAGGTGCACGCCATAGTGCTCCTCGAGCGCACGAAGCCCAAGCGTCACAGCAGGTTGGCTCAGCCGCAGACGCTGTGCGGCCTTGCGCAGGCTCAACCCTTCAGAGACGAGCGTCAATAGGCGCACGTGTCGAAGATTAGGCAGAGGATGATCCTCTTTTAGGCGGATGTGTCGCATCGAAGCAGGGTGTTAGCAGGAACTTATCGCATGACGGAATGAATAAATTGGCGGTCCGGCGCGCGAACGATGCATCATTTCGTCATGGCGAGCCACAACGAAGTGACCGCGATATCAGAGCAGGAAACGGCACGGGAGGAGATCTTGTCGGCGCCTTCGTGAAGGCGACGAATCCCGGAGCTGTCTTATGCAAGTCACTGCCGCTCGCCTGTCTCGCGTCAAAGCATCCGCCTCGGAAGCTGCATCACGAAAAGCGCGCGAGTTGATTTCGGCGGGTGTGGACCTGATTTCGCTTGCGACCGGCGAGCCGGATTTCGATACGCCCGATCATGTCATCGAAGCCGCGATCGCAGCGATGCGCGGCGGCCAGACGCGCTACACCTCGTCGGACGGAACTGTCCAGCTCAAGCGCGCGATCGCGACGAAATTTGTGCGCGACAACAACATTGAATATGCGCCTAACGAGATCCTTGCGAGCTCGGGAGCCAAGAACGTCGTGTTTCTGGCCTTGATGGCAAGCCTCGACGCCGGCGATGAAGTGATCGTGCCGGCGCCACACTGGGTGTCGTACACCGACATGACGGTGCTGGTCGGCGGCACGCCGGTCGTCGTCAGCTGCTCGCACAACAATGGTTACAAGCTCGACGCCGAGAGCCTGGAGAAGGCGATCACGCCGAGAACGAAATGGCTTCTCCTCAACTCGCCGAACAACCCGACCGGCGCGATCTGCAGCAAGGAAGAGCTCGAGGCACTGGCTGAGGTGGTCCGGCGCCATCCGCGCCTGCATGTGATGACCGACGAGATCTACGAGCACATCATTTTCGACGGACTCAAGTTTCACAGCTTTGCGGCCATTGCACCCGATCTCAAGAGCCGGACGCTGACCATCAACGGCGTGTCGAAAGCCTACGCCATGACCGGCTGGCGGACCGGATTCGCCGGCGGACCGGTCGAGCTGATCGAATCGATGCGGCGTGTTCAGTCTCAATCACTTGGCAGCAGCTCGTCGATCAGCCAGGCGGCCGCAGCGGCAGCCCTGACGGGGCCGCAGGAATTCCTCCTGGAGCGCTCCGCCGCGTTCCAGGCCCGGCGTGACCGCGTCATTTCCATGCTGAACTGGGTGCCTGGTCTTTCTTGCAGCCGTCCGCAGGGCGCCTTCTATCTCTTCGTCGGCTGCGCGGATCTGCTGGGTCGCCGCACCCCGGACGGTAAGGTCTTAGCCGCCGACACGGATGTTGCCGAATTCCTGGTCGAATACGCAAAGGTCATGGTCGTCAACGGCGGGGCCTACGGTCTCTCGCCTCACTTCCGGATTTCGATTGCCACATCGCTCGAGCGACTTGAAGAGGCCTGCCGCCGCATCACCTCGGCGATTTCGGCTCTGAGGTAACCGAGGGAAGCACCATGACCGTCCCATCGATCAGCTTCCTCGAAGGCGTCATCGATCTCTTCAACAGGTCGGGCGCGACGGAGTTCGAGTTCAGGGACGGCGACGTCAGCGTCAAGCTTCGACGGGACGCCTCGGCAGGGCTCGCGATCGTCTCGCCCGCCGCAAGCACGTCCGCTCCGGCGCCATCAAACGCGCTGACCGGTGCACCGCTCGCGACGACGAAGGCCGAAGAAGTTGTTCCCGCCTTCATGCACGGCGTGTTTCACCGCGCGCCCGCGCCCAGCGAGAAACCGTTCGTCGAAATCGGCGCGAAGGTCACGAAAGATCAGCAGATCGGCATTCTCGAGGCGATGAAGGTATTCATGCCGGTCGTCTCGCCGATTGACGGGACGATCGTGCAGATCCACGTCGAGAACGCCGCCGACGTCTCTGTCGGACAGGCGCTCATGACCGTCGGGCTCTCCCGCACGGGAGAGCGCGTTTGAGCGGCAGGATCAACGTTCTCGCCGAGCCGCGGGTCACGCATTGCGGTGACCAGGGATTGCTGCTTGAGGCAGAAGGTGATTTGGCGCTGCCGACCCAGGAGCGAATCTGGGCGCTGAACGACCGCGTCCTTGAATGGCCAGGCGTGCTGGATACGCAGCCGGGCATGAACAGCCTGCTGGTGCTGCTCAATCCGGATGAGAGCGATCTAGTCGAAAGCGCGGACAGGCTGCTTCGCGCTTGGAAGGAGTGTCGAAGCGTTGCCCGGAAGGGCAAGTTGCTTGAAGTCGGCGTCATCTATGGCGGCGAGGGTGGGCTCGACCTGCCCGATGTCGCCCGGCATCACGGCATCGACATCGAGGACGTCGTCCAATTGCACTCAGACGCGGAGTACACGATCTTCGCGCCTGGCACTGGTCCCGGCTTCGGATACCTGTTCGGGCTCAACCGTCGTCTTTTCATTCCGCGCCGGAATATTCCGGTGATGCGAAAAGTGGGCGGTGTGGTCTCGCTTGCCGGGGCGCAGGCGATGCTGGGGGTGCCAAGGAAACCGAACGGCGCGGACGTCTCGCCGACCGGATGGTACGTCATTGGACGGGCACACGATGTGCCGGAGCCGTTCGATCTTGCACGCGATCCGATGAGCATCGTGTCGCTGGGCGATCGCGTTCGCTTTCGCGTGGAGCGGATCGAGCGATGATCGAAATCTCTCAAACAGCTCCGCTCAATACGGTCCAGGATCTCGGGCGGTTCGGCTACCGGCGCTATGGCATCGGCACCGCCGGCGCGATGGATCGTCTGGCTCTGGCGGCCGGAAATCGCGCGCTCGGAAACGCGCCAGGCGCAGCGGGCGTCGAGTTCCAGCTGTTTCCCGTGACCATCCGCCTTCGCGAGGACGGGGCCATTGCGCTGACTGGCGCTGACTGCGTAGCGACGTTGGACGGCAAGGCCATTCCGCCCTGGTGGGTGCTGCCGGTGAAGGCAGGGCAGACCTTGAAGCTCTCCGCGCCCCTGCGCGGTGCGCGCACTTATCTCTGCGTCGGTGGAGGCATCAATGTGCCGGAGGTGCTCGGCTCCCGCAGCACGCAGATGCGCGATGGGTTCGGCGGGCTGTCGGGAAAACCGCTGAGTGCGGGCGATGTTCTTGCCGCGGGGCCGCATGCGCCGTGTCGCTTCCGGGACCCCTTTGGCTTCGGCATCGAGCCGCCTGAGGCCGCAATCGAACCGAATTTGCATGATTGGGCCGCGGACAGCGATGTCGTCCTGCGCGTCATCCTCGCATCCGAGGCGCCTCAATTCGATGACGCCTCGCTCAAAGCCTTCAAAACGGCGTCCTGGACGGTCACCGCGCAGAGCAACCGCATGGGGTATCGGCTCGCGGGCCCGACACTGACGCGACCGGATCCGACCGAGATGCGGTCGCAGGCGATCGTTCAGGGCGTGGTCCAGGTGCCACCATCTGGGCAACCGATCGTGCAACTGGCGGATGGCAATTCGGCCGGCGGATATCCCAAGATCGCTTATATCCTTCAGTCCGACTTGTGGCGTCTGGCGCAATCAACGCCGGGCCGCAAGCTGCGCTTCTCGCTGGTGTCGCTCGATGACGCCGGCCACGCGCGGAAACAGGTGTCGCGGTACCTCGACGACGTCGCGCGCTTCAGCAGCTATTGCCGAATGCAGGTGACGCGATGAGCGAGAAGCTGCACAGGATCACGGCAGTTGTCGACCTGATGCGCAGGCATGGGATCGACACGTTCGAGCTGTCGAGCCCTGACGGGACCATCAAGCTCTCGTTCGAGCCGATCGTCAACGCAGATGCTCATGATGGTCTGGCGCCTTCAACACATGCTGAAGCCGGCCTGGTTGAGATCCTGTCACCGGGAGTTGGCACGTTTGTTGCGAGGCATCCGGCGATGTCCGGAGATTTCGTGGCAATCGGTGAGACCAGGCAGGAAGGCGAATGCGTCGCTCTGATTCAGAGCGGCAGGATCTACCGGCCCGTCGTCGCGCCATTCACAGGTGCGATCGTAAAGCGGCTGGCCAGTCCGGGTGACGTTGTCGATCACGCGCGCCCGTTGTTCCTTCTGAAGCGTGGCGAGGCCGTCTGATGCCATGGAGTGAAACATCATGAAGATTGATCTCAATTCCGACCTGGGCGAAGGCTTTGGCCGCTGGAAGAGTGGGGACGACGAGGCCCTGATGAAGGTGATCTCGTCTGCCAACGTTGCCTGCGGCTACCATGCCGGCGACGCCGTGATCATGACGCGCATGACGGAAGCCGCAAAGGAAAACAAGGTCGCGCTCGGTGCGCATGCGGGATTACCGGATCTGCTCGGCTTCGGCCGCGTTGCGATGGATATCAATCCGCGGGACTGGCAGAAGCACGCGCTGTATCAGCTCGGCGCGCTCGCGGCGATCGCCAAGGTCGGCGGCTATGAGGTGACGCATGCGAGTTCTCACGGCGCGCTCGGCGACATGTCCAAGCGCAATGCCGAATATCGCGAGCTGATGCTCGACGTCTTTGCAGCCTTCGACAAGAACCTGATCGTTGCCCTTCAGCCCAACGGCAGCGCGATGCAATACGCGCGCAAGCTGGGCTTGAGGACCGTCGGCAAGATTTTTGCCGACCGCGCCTACGACGACGAAGGTCATCTCGTCAGCCGCAAGCTTCCGGGCGCAATGATCACCGCTCTTGCGGTGGTCGTTCAGCGCATCGACCAGTTCATGAACGACAGCACGATCACGGCGATGTCCGGCAAGCGCATCAAGATGGACGCGGCCTGCGTGCTCGTTCACAGCGACACCGCTGGCGCGCTCGAGATCGCCAAGGCGGTTCGCGCCACTGTCGAGAAGGGTGGCGGCAAGATCGTCCCCTTGACGGAACTGGCGAACTGACAGCGGAGCCCATTGCGATGCGGTTCAAGACCGTTCTCATAGCCAACCGCGGAGAGATCGCTTTGCGCATCATCCGCGCCTGCAAGCGGTTGGGCTTGAGAACGGTCGCCATCCATTCGGAGGCTGACCGCGGCGCTAGCTACCTCGAACTTGCCGATCGGGCGGTGTGCATCGGTCCTGCCGCGGCCGCCGCGAGCTATCTGGACATCGGCGCCATTCTGCTCGCGGCGGAAGCGACCGGCGCGGAAGCGATTCACCCGGGCTACGGATTCCTATCGGAGAACGGCGACTTCGCGGAAGCGGTCGAAGCCGCCGGCCTGACCTTGATCGGCCCCAGCTCCCAGTCGATCCGGCTGATGGGCGACAAGATCGCGGCAAAAGAAGCCATGCTGCGCGCGGGCATCCCCTGCGTTCCCGGCAGTGACGGCGCACTGCCCGCGGACATGGTGGCTTGCGAGGCTATCGCCGACAAGATCGGCTATCCCGTGATCGTGAAGGCTGCTGGCGGGGGCGGCGGCCGCGGCATCAGTATCGTTCGGAGCAAGTCCGAGCTCGCGCCCGCCATCTCCAGCACGCGCACGGTTGCGGCAAAGGCCTTTGGTGACGGAAACCTCTACATCGAAAAATTCCTCGAGCGCCCCCGGCATATCGAGATCCAGGTGCTCTGCGACGAGTTCGGCAATTGCATCTGGCTCGGCGAGCGGGACTGCTCGGTGCAGCGGCGGCATCAGAAGGTGATCGAGGAGGCGCCCGCCGTCGGCATCGATCGTGTGCTGATTGCGGAACTGGGCCAGCGCTGCGCCGGCGTGTGCCGCGAGCTCGGCTACCGCGGCGTAGGGACCTTCGAGTTCCTCTACCAGGACGGCGCTTTCGCTTTCATCGAGATGAACACTCGTGTCCAGGTCGAGCATCCCGTGACCGAGGAGATCTCGGGCGTGGACATCGTCTACGAGCAGATCAAGGTCGCTGGAGGCCTGACGCTCGGCCTTCGCCAGAAGGACATCGGGTTCACGGGACACGCCATCGAATGTCGCATCAATGCCGAACGCCCCTTCGAGTCCGTTCCGTCAGCAGGAACGGTAACAGGCTGGGAGGTGCCAACGGGCGAGGGCATCCGCATGGACAGCCACATGCGCCCCGGCGCGATCGTGCCCAGCTATTACGACTCGCTGATCGGCAAGCTGATCGTCCGCGCCGACGACCGGACGCAATGCATCGAACGCCTCAAGGCCGCACTCGGCCAGTTTCGTGTCGAGGGCGTCAGCACCAATAGCGAGTTGCACCAGGTGGTCCTCGACGATGCCGATTTCGTCCGCGGCGGGATCGATATTCACTTCCTGGAGAAATTGTTGCGACAGCGAGCCGCCGGGACGACGGAGCGCAGCCTATGACGCTGGCATCGACCGCAGACCAGAGCATGGCTAATGCGCAGCCGCACCGGGGCCGCAAGGCGCTGCGGGTTTCGATCGGGACGACCCTGTTGCTCCCGGCGCTCGGCTTCCTGCTCATATTCCTCATCGTTCCCTCGTTATCGCTTCTGAGCGCGAGCGTCCTGACGCAATCCGGCTCTGGCGATATCGGTTTGCCCGTGACCTTCGCCAACTACGATCGGCTGCTGTTCAGCCCCGCCTACCAGAAGGTCGTGCTGCGAACTCTGAGCATCTCGGTCTGGACCTCGCTCATCTCGATCGTGTTGGCGTACCCGCTGGCCATGGTCATCGCCTATGGCCGGCCGTCGCTAAGCCGTCTGACGATGATCCTGGTGGTCGCGCCGCTCGTCGTCAGCGTGATCGTGCGTTGCTATGGCTGGCAGCTCCTGCTCGGCAACAACAAGGCCGGCGTGCTGAACTGGCTGCTCGCTTCGCTGAGCCGGAATCCCCCAACGATCAAGCTGATGTACACGGAATGGGCGGTGATCATCGCTTCCGTGCATGTGTTCCTGCCGCTGATCGTGCTTCCGATTGCAACGTCGCTGGCTCGTATTAATCCGTCTCTCGTCGAGGCGGCCCGCATGCTGGGCGCGCCGGCCTGGCGGACGTTCCTGCGTGTCACCCTGCCGCTCAGCGTGCCCGGACTCACCGCCGGCGTCACCATCGTGTTCGCGCTGACGGCGTCGTCGTTCGTGACGCCGCAAATGCTCGGCGGCACCAATGCCTCGATGCTCGGGATATTGCTGGAGCAGCAGGCCATGACGGTGTTCGATTGGCCCATGACCGGCGCGATCGCCTCGGTGATGGTCGCGATCGCGCTTTGCTCGAATGCGGCATCGACCTGGATCATCGGGCTGTTGACACGAAACAGGCGGCCGGGAGGTCACAGATGACGACCGGCAGGCTTTCCCGTGGGGGCGGCTTCGTCACCTATACGGCGGCGATGGCGATCCTGTTGTTCATCGTTGCGCCGCTCCTGGTTATCGTGGCGCTGTCGGTGTCGGAGCTCAACTTCGCGACCTTTCCGCCAAAGGGCTTTACTTTCGCTTGGTATGGCAAGGTGCTGTCTGACGCCGCCTTCCGGCATTCCTTCGTCGTCAGCATTCTCATCGCCCTCGGCGCGACGACGATTTCGCTGTGCCTGGGCCTTCCCGCGGCCTACGCGCTGGATCGCTGGAAGGTGCCGAGTGCGAGCGTGATCCGGACGATGCTGCTGTCGCCGATGATCCTGCCGATCCTGATCACCGGCCTCGCCCTTCTGAAACTGTTCTCGCAGGCCAAGATGCGCGATGCGAGCATCAATCTGCTCGTCGGCCACATTCTGGTCACGCTGCCCTATGTCGTTCGCACCATCACGGTGAGCCTCGAGCTGGTCGACCGGACCCTCGAGGAAGCAGCGCTCACGCTCGGTGCATCGCCCGTGCGTGCCTTCCTGCGGGTGACCGTGCCGCAGCTCATCCCCGGCATCGCGGCTGGCTGCCTGTTCGCCTTCATGATTTCGTTCGACGATTATCCGATTTCGATGTGGCTCGGTGATGCCGAATATATGCCGCTGCCTGTCTATCTGCATGACAGCCTTACGAGGATCTTCGACCCGTCGATTGCCGCGACGTCGAGCTTGATGATTCTCACCGGAATTCTGGCCGTCGTTGGCCTGGAAAAGATCGTCGGACTTCGACGTGCAATGGGTGTCTGATCAAAAGGGGTATGAGCCATGACAAATAAGATCATCCGTCCGGTCTCGCGTCGCACGCTGTTGGGCGCGGCAGCTGTCGGCCTCGCGAGCCCGAATTTCTTCGTGAAGAACGCATGGGCGGCCGGCAAAAGCCTCTTCATTGGCACCTACACCTCGATCCAGGGGCAGGTCATCAAGGAGAAGGTCATCCCAAAATTCCAGGCGGATTTCGACTGCAAGGTGTTTCAGACCGAAAACGTCACGCTCGGCAACATCGCGATTCTCAGGACGCAGAAGGCCAACCCCAACTATTCCGTCATGATGATGGACGATCTCGGTATTCCGATCGCCAAGGGGGAGGGCCTGATCGACAAGCTGCCGCGGGATAAGATCCCTAACCTGGAGAACGCGTTCTCGCGCTTCATCTACAACGACGACCATGGCGTCGCGTTCGCGATCTCGGAGATTTCGCCCTGGTATGTGAGCTCGCTGTCACCTCCGATCGAGAGCTGGACCGACATGTGGAGCGACCGGTTCAAGGGGCGCTTCATGCTGATCACGCCAAAGCAGTCGCAGAGCGTGCAGCTGCTCGTCCTGGCCGCCTCGCTCGCGACGGGGAAGCCGATCCTGGAAGCCCAGTATGAGCTGGACAAGGGCTGGGCGAAGATGGCGGAGCTGAAGCCGAACGTCCAGACCGTCTACGATACGACGGGCGCCGCGTTGTTGCAGGCGGCGCAGGGACAGGCGGACGCGGGCGGTCCGGATTTCTCCAAGGTCGTTCAGCCCTACATCCTCAAGGGTGCGCCGATCGTGCAGTCGCGCCCGAAGGAGGGATCGTTTGCCGGCGTGAATTGCGTCACCCTCGTCAAGGGCGCGCCAGAGCCCGATCTCGGCGCGGCCTTCATCAATCGTCTCCTGTCACCCGAGGTCCAGAAAATCCTGGCGGAAGAGACGTATGGCGCTCCCTCGATCAAGAACGTTGACCTGAAGAAGGAGGTCGCCGCGGCGATCCCGTATGGCGAGGACCGGGTCAAGAACCTGATCCTGCTCGACTGGGAGAAGATCAACCCGCAGCGCGGCGCGATCATCGAGAAGTACAACCAGACCTTTGGAGCCTGAGCCATGCGACCGCCATCAACCGATCTGGCGCTGTCCGGCCTCGTCAAGACCTTTGGCGAGTCCACTGCGGTAGATAATGTGACGCTGCGGATCGCGGCCGGGGAGTTGGTGGCGCTGCTAGGTCCGAGTGGATGCGGGAAGACGACGACCCTGCGGATGATCGCAGGCTTGGTGCAGCCGACGTCCGGCGAGGTGCTGATCGGAGGATCCCGCATCACCCATGTGCCCGTGCACAGGCGGAACATCGGGATGCTGTTTCAAAATTATGCGCTGTTCCCGCATATGACGGTCGCGCAAAACGTTGCTTTCGGATTGCAGATGCGGCGTCTGCGGCAATCGGAATTGCGTCAGAAGGTCGACACGGCGCTCGCCATGGTGCGGCTCAGCGAATATGCGGACCGACTTCCGTCGGAACTGTCCGGAGGACAGCAACAGCGGGTCGCGTTGGCAAGGGCCGTGGTGATCGAGCCGGCGCTGCTGCTGCTCGACGAACCCATGGGCGCGCTGGACAAGAATTTGCGCGAGAACATGCAGTTCGAGCTTCGCCAGATCCAGCAGCGTCTCGGCATCACCGCCGTGCTCGTAACCCACGATCAGGAGGAGGCCATGACCATGGCTGACCGTGTCGTGGTGATGCGGGGAGGGCGGCTCGAGCAGGTCGGGACGCCCAAGGAAGTTTATGACGGCCCTGTCAGCCGGTTTGTAGCGAGCTTTATCGGCTTCTCCAACTTCATTCAGGGGTCTGTTGTCGCGGCAGATTCGACAGGTACGAAAATGCGTATGGCGTGCGGAACTGAGGCGCTGGTGTCCGAGACCGGCGTGAGTGACGGCGAACGGCTTCTCTCGATCCGACCGGAGTCCGTGATGCTCCGGGTGGCCACGCCCAGCGAGACCCCTGGCTTGAACGAGATCATTGCCACGGTCGAGCACGTCGTGTTCAAGGGCCAGACCACCCACGTGCACATGAAGATGCGTGACGGCGCGATTCTGCTGTCCAATCTCTCCGGAACGGAAGCCGCGCGGCTGGTGCCGAGCCTCACGGCTGGCACCGACGTGATCGCGAGCTGGTCTGCGGACCGCGCGCGGATCGTGCTCGACTCCTGATCGCTAGCGGCAAAGATACGAAAGACAAGAAAAGTGACGCCGGGTTGGATGAATCGCGTGGATCTCAGCGATGGGGTACCCACGCCGCTCAGGTATTTGTCGATCGCCACGATCACGCTGGCGGTGACCATGAGCAGCCTCGACAACAGCATGGTCAATGTCGCCGTCCCGGCGGTCGCGCGCGACCTGAACATCCCGCCGGCAAGCGCGATCTGGCTGGTGAGCATCTACCAGATCGCACTTGCGGTGACGCTGCTGCCGCTCTCGAATCTCGGCGAGATCTTCGGCTATCGCCGGGTCTATCTCTGCGGATTGACGCTGTTCACCATCTCGTCGGCCGCGGTGGCCGCGTCCAACAGCTTCCTGACCATAATGTTGGCGAGGTGCATGCAGGGGCTCGGCGCCGCGGGCATCCTGAGCGTCAACATCGCGCTCATCAGGTTCGTCTATCCCAAGCACGAGCTCGGCAAGGGCATCGGCATCAATTCGTTCGTGGCAGCTTCTGCCTTTACCGCGGGTGCGCCCGTCGGGTCGTTGATCATCAAATATTTCGGCTGGCATGGTCTGTTTGCGGTCAACGTTCCGACCGGCATCATCGCGTTTCTGGTCGCGCTCTATTCGATTCCCAAGACCCCGGTGTTCGCGCGGTCTTTCGATCTTGGCGGCGCTTTTCTCTATTCGGCCGCGTTCGGCCTGCTGCTGTTCACGTTCAACGGGTTTGGTCACGAGCAGTCCTGGTGGTTGATGGCCGCTTTGGTCTTCGGCACGGTGCTGTTCTGGTGGGCATATCTGCAGCGCGAGGGGCAGAAGCCGACGCCGCTCCTTCCGATCGATCTGATCCGGCTGCCGCTCTTCCGAATGGCGGTGCTGACGTCGATCTGCTCCTTCATCGCGCAGATGTCGGCTATCCTGGTTCTGCCGTTTTTCATCGAGCATATTGGCTATCATGATCCGGCCGTCATCGGTCTGCTGACTACGCCATGGCCCGCGGCGGTTATCGTCACCGCGTTGGTAGCCGGAAATCTGGTCGATCGCTTTTCGGCCGCGCAGCTCTGCACCGGCGGACTGTTGTTGCTTGCGGCCGGCCTCGCCTCGCTGGCGGTTCTGGAGGTTGGTGCGTCACCCATCCGCATCGCTTGCAGCATGGCCGTCTGCGGTGTCGGTTTCGGCCTGTTCCAGTCACCCAACAACTGGGCGCTGATCAGCGCCGCGCCTCCGGCGAGGAGCGGGGCGGCCAGCGGCAGCCTGAATTCGGCGCGGCTGGTCGGGCAGTCGCTCGGGGCCGCCATCGTCGCGATCATGCTCACGGAGTTCGGCCCGAACGGCGCGCCCTCGATCTGCCTCTTCTTCGGCGCGGGCGGCGCGATCATCGCGGCATGCGTAAGTGCGCTCAGGCTGGGGGCTTATGCAACAAGGTCACGTGAAGCAGCCGAAGCGGCGGCAGTGTCGTCCGGCGCCCATGACAACAGGACGGAAGCAATGGATTCTTCGCTACTCAACGACGTGGTGTTCAAAATTGAGGCGCGGGAATATCGCGAGGTCTTGAGGGGGAGGTACAGCATCCACGACATGATGGCCGGCCGGCCGCCTGTGAGCGGGGAGGTCCTGGCGAAGGCAAAGGTCCTGGTGACGACTGGCTTCGCCGGTGCATCGGAGGACGAGATTCGCATGATGCCGAACCTGTCGCTGATCTGTTGCATTGGCACCGGATACGAGAATGTCGACATTCCGGCTGCACGCCGACGCGGTGTGATCGTGACCCATGGCGCCGGGGCGAACGCTTCCGCGGTCGCCGATCATGCGGTGGCGATACTGCTCGCGATCATGCGCAACATCTACATGTTCAACATGGTGGCAAAGCAGGATCTCTGGCGCGGCAATCTTGGGCCGCGTCCGATCCCGACTGGCAAGCGCGCGGGCGTGATCGGCCTCGGAGCGATCGGGCAGCGCATCGCGCGGAGGCTGGAGGCCTTCGACATGGACATTGGCTATCATTCCCGCAGCGAAAAGCCGGAGTTTAGTTGGCGGTATTATTCCTCCGTCGTCGACCTGGCGAGAGATGTGGACTGCCTCATCGTAGCTGCGCCTGGCGGTACGGATACATTCCATATCATCGATGATGAAGTGCTGTCGGCATTGGGGCCGAACGGCTTTCTGGTCAACGTCAGCCGCGGAAGTCTCGTGGATACCGATGCGCTTGTACGAAGGCTGAAGGCCGGTGGGATCGCGGGTGCGGCGCTGGATGTCTTTGAGGAGGAACCGTCGATCCCGTCGGCATTGAGGGAACTCAGCAATGTGATCCTTACGCCGCATGTGGCGGCGTTCGCACCGGAAGTGCACACCGTCTCGACCAAGCTCCTGCTGCAGAATATCGAAGGGTTTCTTCGGTGTGGCGCCGTTGTCTCTCCTGTTCCGGAAATGCGCGACACTCCCGCAGTAACGCGTTAGGCTCGCACAACCGCGGGCCACCGATCATTCCGACCGCCATGGGGTCATCCGCGGTATCCAGCGCGGGACGGCGGCGCGGAACGCCTCGTACTCTCTCCCAAACGTCCGCTCGAGCGTGGGTTCTTCGTACGCCACGACGAAGACGTGGAAGGCGAGCCACAACAGCGCGCCGTAGACGATGAGGCGCCAATCGCCCATCAGCACCGCTTGACCCAGGATGATGGCAACGACCGCGACGTATATTGGATTACATACATAACGGTAGAGACCGGTCACCACGAGATTCCGGGTCGGCGCGATGGGCGCGGGGGTGCCGAGACCCTGCAGCGCGAAACGCGCAAATGCGTCAACGAGCCCAGGCACGCCTGCGAGAATCATTATCGCGCCGATGCCGCGCGTCAGCTCCAGACCAAGGAACGGCGGCCGGAGTTGCCAACCCGTGATCGACCATGGAACGAGCCCCGCCAGCGTACATGGGGCGACCACGAAGAAAACCGCCGAGCCCAGGACGGCAATGGTTCGTTGCGCGGCGGTTCCCCACACTCGCTGCGAGCTCATTCCAAGCTCCCCTTCATGGTTTCCCGTCGTCATCCGGGTGCCGACACGCTCGCCATGTTGTCCCAAAAGCGGAAACCGCGCACGACTAAAGCCAGAATGCCACGGCGGCAGCGAGGCTCTCCACGAGTTCTGAGAAGGTGGATTCGCGCCGGTCAGCAGGTCCAATCAAACCGATCACATCGCACCCCTGACCTTTCACAATGTGATAGCTATTTTGATTCTGTTGGAAATTTTGTTGCGCCCTCATGATGGATTGGAGCGATTCATGAGCCCGCATAGAAGCGTCGAATTTTCAACGCGCCGGGCTCCCGATTGATCCTGCTCAAATTGAGTAACCGGCCGGACTACACCTTGCCTTCTATCGGAAGCCGCCCGTTGGGTTGCTCGTCGGCTACCACCTCTTCCGAGCCAATCCTGCAACTATGACGTATTCAGTTTGGCCCGGCGCGCATGGATCAGACTCTCGACCCTGT
Organism: Bradyrhizobium sp. 61; assembly: GCF_023073075.1. Classification (NCBI taxonomy): domain Bacteria; kingdom Pseudomonadati; phylum Pseudomonadota; class Alphaproteobacteria; order Hyphomicrobiales; family Nitrobacteraceae; genus Bradyrhizobium; species Bradyrhizobium sp. 61. The sequence continues at coordinate 105,619 of NZ_JADPIU010000093.1, forward strand.
TCGCGGCAACGTTCAATGTCGCCATATCGGCGGCATCTTGGTCTCCGCTTGCAATCTTGAGCCGCTGGTCGCTCAAGATGTCATCGATCCGGCTCTCAATGTCGGATAATTCATCCTCGTGCTGGGCCTTGCGAACCCGGCGAGCCAGGGCATAGAGCGCGTCGAGCGCCGATTCATCAGGTTTCGACGTCCGCAAGCCGATAAACCTCCAGGCTGCGGCAAGGACCGAAGCCAGTCCGCCAAGGATCATCGGCGTCAGGTAGATCGCATTGCTCCATTCGTCCAAAACGCTTTCTTGGGTGCCGTTGAAGTATTCCGCTGCACCAGCGTGGACCGGCAGGAAGGCGTCTGGATCCGTATCAGGGGCGGTGACCTGCGCCAGGATCGGCAATTCGCCGATGAGGTCCCGGCGCGCGGCGAGAAGCGATCTTGTCAGGTCGGCTATGGTGTCGGGATTGAGCTTTTTCTGCGCGACCAGGTAGAAAGACACCCGCAGTGTCGTCAGGTCGTCATCCGGGACTGCCGGCGAACCGCGGAGCGTGCCTTTCGGCACGTCGAAGCTTTCGTAGGCGCGATGACCTTCCGCAATCGCGCCGGCTGCTTCAACGGGAATGAGCACCGGCAGGGATTTCGGATTTTGCGGGAAGAGGCTGCGCGCGAGCGACAGGTATTTGGGGGTCAGGGGAATGACGAGCAGAAGCGCGTCCACGCTTCCGGAGTCGACTGCCTGGCGTGCCTCAGGCAACGAGACATCCTTGAATTTCACGTTTGCGCGGTCGAGATCATATTGCTGACGCAGTGCGTTAACGACGGCTCTGTTGATCTCTCCGCCGACCACGCCAACGCGGTGGCCTTTCAGGCTCGCCATGTCGGTCAGCGGCGAACCGGGAGGGGCCACAATCAGCACGACCGCGTGTGCAAGCACCAGGACTGCCTGGGCTTGCGACAGGTCACCGACGTCGCCGCGGACGACGGCGAGGTCGGCCTTGCCGGATGAAAAGGCATCGGCGGCTTCGAGCGCACCCGATTGATTGACGATCCGCAGCCTCACCGGCGCTGACGTGGTGGTCAGGCGACCTGCGATGGCCGACAGGACCTTAGCGGCTTCGCCATCAAGCGATCCAACTGCAGCGGTCAGCGTGACCGGTCGGATGTACCAGAGATAGGCGAACAGCCCCGCGCCAATGGCCAGCAGGAATGCGCCGCTCACCATCACGATACGAAGCCAGGCCGGTAGTCTGACGGCGCTCATCGCGTAATTCTCCGACTAAAGCTAAGGCTTGCGCTGAAGCGTGATCAACGGCACCTCTCTGACACAGCCGTGTCTTGTCTCTGAATTGTATTCCGTTCTGTCGCGGGGCAGGTAATGGATCACGGCATGAAGCTGTTCGAGCGCTGGCGCCGCCTCAGAGTTACAGGAATATCAAGCCCCATTCGACGCGGTGAACCGACTTTTGGCTTTGCTTATGATGTGTGATCTCACGCGGCGATAGGCGCGCCTCGCGTGCGGTCACCGGCGAGATGACCTGCGAAATGACCTGCGACAGGTGCGGGGCTGACGGAGTATCAATCTGCATTGAATGCTTTCCTCGCGAACCGACCAAGTGCGCCGCCACGCCCTCAGGCCTCGGGGCGAACGCGCGCAATGGATGTTATTAGAGAGCACTTTCACCGATCCGCTATGCAATTTCTGCCCAGGCGCGGATTCCGTTGGCAGCAAGTCGTGAGAAGTCCCTCGCAGTCGCACCGAAGCTGATCCATCGTCCATTGGTCCGCGACCAAAGCTCGCGGTTGCCGAATTCGCATAGCGTGCCGCCGAGTCCTCCGTAAGTTGGTAAGCGGACGAGAAGTGGCTGGTATGCCAGCTCGCTCAACAATGGCTAGTGAGCATTTGATGCAAAAGCGATTGATCCAGAGCGTACGCGCTGATGAAGCGCGAACTTCTTCGGTCGGATCCTGGAAGTTAAATCGTTGTCGGCCCCACTCGCCAATCGTTTGAAGTCGTTTCAATCAGGTGCCAAGGAGAGAAAAAAATGGAGATCACTCGTCGTAATCTTGCGCTGGGAGGCATGGGTCTGCTGGCAGGTGCGGCTGCAACACGATCAGCCCTTGCGCAGGATTCCTTCTTTGGCGTGGGGCAGGGCCTGGAGGAGTTTTGGCTCGCGAGCGACGCCTACGTTTTCGGCTATCCGTTGGTGACGATGGAGATGACCCGCCGGGTTCTCACCAACGTCGCCGAGCCCGTGGGCACGAAGGCGCCGATGGGGCAGATCATCAAGATGCGCCAATATCCGGATGCCTCGTTCAAGGATGTCACGGCACCGAACGCGGACACGCTCTACACGACTTCCTTTCTGGATGTCGGGAAAGAACCGTGGGTTCTCAGCATTCCGGACATGAAGGGACGCTACTTCCTGATGCCGATGCTGGACGGCTGGACTACGGTGTTCCAGGTGCCGGGCAAGCGCACCACCGGCACCGGCGCACAGACCTACGCAATCACCGGACCTGGCTGGAAAGGCACACTGCCGGATGGCGTGAAGGAGTACAAGTCGCAGACCAACATCGTGTGGCTGCTCGGCCGGATCTATTGCACTGGCACGCCAGAGGACTACGCGGCCGTCCACAAGCTGCAGGACGAGTGCAAGCTCGTTCCGCTCAGCGCCTATGGCAAGCCGTACACGCCACCTGCGGGCAAGGTCGATCCCTCGATCGACATGAAGACGGCTGTCCGCGAACAGGTCGATCGCATGGACGCGGTGTCGTATTTCAAGCTGCTCTGCGAGCTCATGAAAACCAATCCGCCATACGAAGCGGACGCCCCGCAACTTGCCAAATTGGCCCGCATCGGCATCGTCCCCGGGCAGGATTTTGACGAGAGCAAGCTCAAGGCGGACTTCCTGAAGCGTGTACCGGAGGTGTCGTTCGACAGGATCATGCTTCAGTTCAAGGTCAACAAGGCCGTTAAGGACGAGAACGGCTTTGCCTTCACAACGAGAACCGGCATCTACGGCACCGACTATCTGATGCGGGCCCTTATCACCGCGATCGGGCTCGGCGCCAATCGTCCGCAAGACGCGGTTTATCCGACCTCGCAAAAGGACGCGGATGACCGAAAGTACAATGGCGCGAACAAGTACGTCATGCGATTCCCTAAGGGGCATCTGCCCCCAGCGGAGGGCTTCTGGTCGCTCACGATGTACGATAGCGGCTACTTCTTTGTGAACAATCCGCTCAATCGCTACTCGATCAGCGCGCGGCAAGACCTCAAGCAAAATCCGGACGGGTCCACCGATCTCTATATTCAGAAGGACTCTCCGGGCAAAGACAAGGAGGCAAACTGGCTTCCCGCACCTGAGGGAGATTTCATCCTCATGCTGCGCATGTACTGGCCGCAGGAAACCGACCCGTCGATCATCAACGGTACCTGGACGGTTCCGGCCGCCAAGAAGGTCACTTGAGAAAACTCGAACGCATGCCGGCCCTCGGGTGGGCCGGCATGGCCGAATGGCTTCGTGATCCAACTGCACCGTCGCCAACAAGAAAGGTGAGCGACGGTGCAGAAGCACGAATCTCGACGAGAGGCGTAACGGGGCAATCGTGTGAAGCGCCTCCGGTGGACCAGCGGCTTTTGCATCTGCGGAGGATGGCGCGCCTCGGCCGATGGAGATGAGCACTATTGGTTCGCGGTGGCGCTATGAAGCCGCCAGCCCTCTGCGCGCTCCGATCTCCAAATCCGCGATAGGCTGCGATTTTCTCATTCTACCTCAGGACGCCTGATTGTTTCGGCGGCTAGTCTGCCCAGCTAGCAATTCTTCGACGTTCTCTGCAGCGGAAGCCGGCGTGCCCAACATGGCAGCATGAACGCTGCGTATGGTGGCGTAGAGGAAGGCCGTGGTCAGCCCAAACAGCAGCATGCCGTTGAGAGCTTCGAGCGCCCCCAACGTCTACCAACGGTCAGAAAGATGGAGGCTTGCATGGCCGAAGGTCGTCATCGCACCAATTGAATACAGCATCGCCGAGCGCTCGTCTGGAAGAGCGCCGAGCCAGAGGTAGGCTCCGGCCCAGACAGCGGCCCCTATGGCGTGCAAGGCGGTGGCCGACAGCACGGTCGCTCCCGCCACCGCTACAAACGTCGCCAGATGGCCACGAACTCTTTTCGCGCGCCTTAAACTTCGCTCAATGCCAAGTTCAATCGCTCCGAGACCGATGACATGCATGACGGATGCAAGGACGATCAAGGGGAGTCCCCACAGCCAGTCCGTGATCCACGCTTCTGACGCGAGAAAACCCATGTTTCTGCTAGCCTCGAGCCGAACTGTCGGCGTCGAGCGAGTCAGGAACGCGCACGACGATCAGCTACCATAACTGCGCCACTTCGGCGCGCGGCCGCATGCTGTGGGCGGCGGCAATCACGCTCGCGCTCCGTGGCGCGTTGACGCTGAGGACGGGACGAGTGGAAGATACAGGTACTACACCTGATCGACCAAGGCTGCTGCAAGGGCCGGACCGGAACGGGCGGCAGCTACGTGCCGCCCGGCACGAGACGCATTCAATAACAAGGAGGATAGGGATAATAGCCGCAATAGGGCCGGGCGTAGGCGGCTCCGATGGCGGCAGCTCCGACGGCGGCGGCCCCGGCATACATCGCGCCCCGATATGCAGTGCGCCGCGCGACGCCCGCAAAGGAAAGCGGTGTAAAGGGGCGCCCGATAATATCGATGAAGATCGAGGCTGCGCCATCGGCACCGGTGAGATCGCCCTCGAGTGTCTGGACGGTGAAGATCAGCTTGTCCCCATCCAGCTTCGGATTTTTCAGGACGACCACGGCATCCTTGACGGAGCCATCCTTGGCGTTGAAGGCCGAAACAGTCGCGTTCGGAGGATCACTGGCAAAGCTGTCCTTGCCCGTGCTCCAGTCGGCGATAATGTCAGCCGTGAGCTGATGGCCGGCGGCGCGCACGGGCCGGTCTGCGAATATGATCGAGTTCGGCGTGACGCCGGTCAGCACGAGGCTGTCGCCTTGCAATGTTGCGCTACGGGAATTGAGAACGATGAGCGATGGCACAATTTGAGCGTGTGCAGAGGAGGGCGCGCCGATCGTCTTCAGTTGTCCGTTGGGCGCGCTCTGAGCCCGCGCAGTCCCGGTGTCGAGCAGCAACGTCGCCGCCAGCAATGCCATACAAATGTGCACGGTCTTCTTGTTTCGCATCTCGTTCTCCTTGCGATCCGCCGGGGGCTTCCGGCACGTTGGTAGGTACGGACCGTAGGCACCCCAAAACCGGCCGCCTATGCAAAATCGGCAAAACGTGCAGCTGTCAGCACGGCCCGGCGCATGCTCTCGACCCTGCTCGCGGCAACGTTCGACGTCGCCATGTCGGTTTCATCCTCGTCCCTACCTGCAATTTTAAGGCGCTAGTTGCTCGAGGTGTCATCAATCCGGTCTCGATCTCGGATAACTCGTCCTCGCGCTCCGCCTGCTGTCATCGAGCAGCTCTTCCGAACACAGCTGAGCCTTGCGCTGAAGCGTCGTCAGCGGCGTTTCTCCGAAAGCTGCACGGTAGGTCGCAGCAAAGCGTCCGAGTTCAACGAATTGATGCTCCCGCGCGATGCTGGCGACACTCGCAGTGGAGGCATCGGCGCGCCGTAACGCGGCGCGGGCCTTGTTCAGCCTGCGCAACAGGAGATATCGCATCGGGCTGACGCCGAGAAACTCGTGACAGCACATCCGCAATGTGCGTTCGGCTACGCCGATTTCGGCGCAAAGATCGGGCAACGTAATCTTCCGGTCGACGGATTTGCGCAGCGCTGTTTCGAAGCGGGTCATCAAGGCTGTGTGGTTGGAGCGCGTCCTGGAACTGTTTTCCGTCCCGTCGCAGGTGAGGCAATGGATCACGGCGTGAATCATGTTCTGTTCGAGCGCCCTTGCCACGTCGGGCTGTTCAATCAGTTTGTTTGCGGGAGTCGCCAGGTAGCAGGCGTGTCGGAACAGGCATTGAAAACGAGACAGGTCCGCGCCGAAAGGATGGAGAAGTCTGGTGGAGCGCGGGGGCAGGATCGGCAGACCGGTCAACGCCGCACCACTGCTTGCGAGTTGATCCAGGGGCAGGGATATCAGGCCCCATTGGCATTTCCCGCTCGATAGCTGGTGCATCTGCTGGCCTGGGCCATGAAACGCGATCTGGTCGCTTTGGAAAGCAAACCCGTCGCATTCCAGGCTCGTCCGGCCAATCGGAAAAGACAAAAAGACCCTATCGGCTGCGAGCGAAATGCAGGCAATGCGCGGCAGCGATTCGCGCAGCCGCATGATGACGAGATGGTCCAGTTTCAGCCGCAGCAACTCCGCTTCGAAATCCCCGGGACCAGTGATCGTGAGAGTGACACCGATATCGCCAAATCCGGCCTCGTACGCTCCGGGATCGTCAAACCTTGAAATGGAGCGTTCAGCCATGTCCCCTTGTCCCATCGGACGGGCGGATGGCTCTTGCGACCATTTGAAGCTCACGGGGCCCGTCGATGAGGCACCATCAGGCAATCGATAAGATTCGACTATGCAATTCCGGCGCCATGAGAAAAATGGGCGCTTCAAAGAGCGCAGAAGGATATTTCGATCGCAAGCTTCGCTGGCGCAATCGGCCGGTCGATTTGCGCGATCAGGTAAGGCAAATGCTGCGCTAGAGCATGATCCGGACCCGAAGGGCCGCGTTAGTGCAAAGTGTGCAGCGGTTTTCCCTCGCGACAAACGCGGAACGCGTTTGCGCGGAGATCATGCTCAAACAACAACCTGAAGCGCGATGACGATTCATCCCAATCTCATTGCGCTTTAGTGAAGCCGTCCCACGATGACATCGACTGGCAGTGTTGTGGGACGCATGAGATGGACATGGGGATCCTGCGCGGGCCGTCGCAGTGTTTCCGACGGTAACTCTCCGAACAGCGTGCGATAGGCGACCGAGAAGCGCCCGAGCTCCCAGAACCCGTAGTTGGTCACGATATGGGTAACGGTGGCCTTGGATGCGTCGGCGCGCAGCAGCGCGCGCCGGACCAGATGCATTCTTCGCAGCGTGAGATAGCGGATGGGAGCCATGCCAAGATGTTCTTCGCAAGCTGATCGCAGCGTCCGCTCGGAAACGCCGGTCGCAGCGCAGAGTTCAGTCAGATAGATGGCGCGGTCCGGGTTTTCAGCCAGATAATCCTCGAGCCGCGCGATAATCGCGTCGTGACGCCGCCTGCCGGCGGTAATCTCGATGCCGGCGCCCTCGGCTAGGCATCGAACCATCAGATGAGACAATTGTTGTTCGAACCCGCGACGCAGCTCCAGCGAGTCCAGAGCGTCCGGTGTGTGGGCCAACTCGCCGACGGTCTGATGCATCTTCAACAGGCGTGACATCAACTCCGGGCGAGGCCGAACCACGCGGGTTGTCAATTTCTCCAGAAAATCAGCTCCGATGACGGTCGCGAGGGTTGCATTCATATCCTCCTCGGAGAGAGACATCCCGCCCTGGCGAAGGTTCGCGCCGGAACGCTTATGCGACACGTCGAACTTGTCGATGATGATATCACCCGGCGAGACGTCCATGCCGCAGTGTTGAATTGGAGGGCCTTCCAATTGCGTCAGAAAGCTGATTGACCTGCGGCCTGGCCGGACGGCTAGTTTGTTAACTTGAGGCAGATTTACCTCGTATCGACTCATCCAAAGCCGATTCAATCCAATCTGCTCTATCTTCAGATCAAACTCGCCACGCTTTGTCGGAAATATGTTGAGCTCGCATCCTCGAACGGCACTCGGGCAAAGCTGGGGATCTTCGATCCTCATCGTCCTAATCCAAAACACTTGCTACTCCCGCAAAATTTAGATTTTGTTAGAGAGATCGTTTGGAACGTAACGCCGTCTTCAAGAGTAAACTACGATTAATATCACGCACAACCTCTGATCAATGTGACAAAAGGGCCAGCTTTCGTCGAGTGTCGCCGCATCCGGTCACCGATAGATTTCGGCTATCGTGGGGGATCACGGATGGTCGGAGTCAACTGACCGAGGTCGGGCACTGGAGTTCTAACGCGGTCCTTTGCTAAGCATTTGATGCCTTGGGCCGGTGTTGCCTTTGTTTGTGGTGGCTGAGGTCATGCAGTGAAAGGCGAGCCTCGCGGACCAGATCCACCAGCGAGATCGTGAAGAAGCTGAGTGCAATAACGAAGAGCAGGGCGACCCCGTATTCATGCCGAAACTGGAAGAAGCTGCAAACAAACGCCAGGATCACCAGCAGCGAGGTGACGATGGCGCTGATCGACGAGAGAATTATCGCTTTGTTCAAAAGCACGGCCCGGCGCTGGAGATGCGGCACGTCGGGGTGAACTGCGGAAATGTCGTCGTCGATTGTAGCGTGCAGTGCCTGTAGCCTGTCGACGATGCGGTTCATCCGTCCGATCAGAACCGAAACGAAAGCTGCAACTGCGCCAAGGAGAAACGCTGGCGCCGTCACCTGCGAAATGACCTGCGACAGGTGTGCGGCAGTCGGTGTGTCGGTCAGCATCATGATGCTTTCTACCGCGAACCAGGTACGCGCGGCGCGACCTGCAGGCGCTGTGGGGACGTAACGCTTGGATTGAAAACCGAATAGCGCGCGCCATCAGGGTCGACTATGCAATTTCGGCAAAGTTGCCGCTGGCTGGTCGTAAGTTCTTGTCCGGCCTCGCCGTTCCCGACTACGCCAGGTAAACGCGTATGTGTGCAAAGCGGTTCTGCCATGGCCCCAGTCATTCAGCCGTTGAAGGCGCGATTTTTCGCTTACGGCAGGTTCAGCGCGCCGATTTTGCATAGTCTCATCGGCTTCGCGCATGCTCAGCTACGAAAAGCAGAGGGCGGCTCAGGACCAAGCGCCTGCCCGCGATCAACGAGGTTTTGCGAGATGATCAGGAAGCGAATGCGTGCACCAGCTCTGGCTGTCCTCTGCGTCTTCGGCGCATGGTCTGGCTCTGTGTCTTCCGCAGGCGCCCAACAGGCATCGTGGACCCAGATCGGCATGCTGGCGTGCAAGGTCGACCCCAGCATCGGGTTTGTCATATTTGGCCATCAATCGATGTCATGCCGCTTTACGCAAAACCCGCCGTTCCCGATTCAGCTCTATGAAGGCGCACTTAACACCGTCGGAATCGATATCGGCGTTTCGGCCGGAGGCGCACTAGCTTGGGCGGTTCTTGCCCCGACGGCAGGCCCTCCAGTCGGAGCTCTGGCCGGCGAATATGTCGGGGCGTCAGGTGATATCGGCCTCGGCTTGGGCGCCGGCGTCAATGTTCTTGTCGGTGGCTCGGGGCGGTCATTTGCGTTGCAGCCCGTTTCCGTAGAGGGATCAGTCGCCATCAATGTCACCGTCGGCCTTTCCGGCCTGCAGCTGCGTCCGGTCTATTGAATCTCCGCGCCTCTTGGTGTGAGGGATGGGACGCGGCTCCGGTTCGTGCCGAAAGCGCATGCGGGGCGAACTCGCAGAGATAGGCGACCCCACAGGGAAAACAAATCGGAAAGACCGGTGCCAACTGACCTCTTGAGAACATGGTATGTTTCGTTTGAGGTGCCGAAGACGGTGCGCAAAGCATCGGCGCACCGACGTTCGAGACAAAGTGAGAGCTTTCCGACCGAGCTCGACGCCCAGAGGTTTGCTCGCCAGAAATTCGAGCAAGGATACATCGTGACCGCGGGCACCATCAATCCCTGCACGCCACGACGGGCAATACCCCCGACGCTCATTCGCGATTGGCTTGCGGAAATGTCCGAGCCGCCATTTGTCGAGCCGGCCTCATTCGAGGACACCAAAGAGGCAGATCTGCCGTAGGAGCCGCTGCGATGCGGTGCCCTATGCATTGACAGATTTTGCATAGACCGTTCCGGCGAATCGTCGGCGCGCTGAACGCGCGCCATTGCAATCGTTTCCAGGGACGCGCCGCTCTGATTGTCTTCTCCAGCGGAATTGCCTGTGCTGGCGACAACGACCCGCCGAAGACGCCGCTGCATTTCGCACGCAATTGGGCTGCCCGTCACCATGATGCGTTCGGCAGCGTTGAACAGGGCCGCGAGCGCCCGGTCGTCGCTCAACATCACCGGATTGTCAGAATTTGCATATTCGTCAACCCGCACGCCTTGCACCAATAGACCATTCGCGAAGGTGGGGTTCCGGTCATCATCGATGGCGCGATGCGTCGGCTGCGGCAACTTCGCCACAGCCGGAAAAATTGAAAGCAGGCGTCAGATTCTGCATAGCGGGTTGCGCGCGCCTGATGCGATTCGATGCTGCACGAATTTCTTCAATCACTCAGGTGGGCAATGAACAAGATTGGTAAGTTTGCAGTTGCAATCGCAGCTTCGGGAATGATGGGCGGCTACGCGGCTGCGGCAGACTTGCCGGCGGCGCCCGCCTACAAGGCGCCGGCTTCGGTTGCCGCAGTCTATAACTGGACGGGAGTCTACGTCGGCGTCAACGGCGGGTATGGCTGGGGCAATCAGGACCCGCTGGTGCTGTTCTCCAACAGGTTCGATCGTGCCGGCTTCGACATCAGTGGCGGCATGATTGGCGGTACGTTTGGCGGGCAGATTCAGCAGGGATATGTCGTGCTCGGCTTGGAAGGTGATTTGGACTGGGCCAACATCAAGGGTTCGTCCGTCGTAACACCCAGCATTCTCGGCATCGGGCAGGGCGTTACGCTGAACACCTCGTCGAATATCAGTGCGCTGTCGACGGTGAGGGCGCGGATCGGTGTGGCGATGAACAATGTGCTGCTCTACGCCACGGGCGGCGCAGCTTTCGTCAAGTCGACCGCCAGCGCATCGACCGTCGCGGGCGTACCCTGTGGCACGCTTGGCGTCCTGCCGGATTGTTCGGGCTCGTCCTGGCGTCCGGGCATCTCGGCAGGTCTTGGCGTGGAATATGGGTTGACGCCGAATTGGTCTGTGAAGGGCGAGTATCTCTACACGAAGATCGTCGGCACCGGAGTGAGCTCGGATCGAGTGAACATCGTGCGTGGCGGCGTCAACTACCGATTCTGAACAGGGCTCTATCGATGATCAGACTCGGTCTTGTTCGGCGCGTCCTCGCGCCCGGCGTTGTCCTCTGTGCAGCGATCCTCGCCGGCGGGGCACAGGCGCAGGGCGATGGCGCCCTGCAAATCCTGAAAAGAATGTCCGCCTATATCGGCGGTCAACCCACTATCGACGCGACCTTCGATTCGGATATCGAAGTGATCACGGACGATCTGCAAAAGATCCAGTTTGCGAGTTCGGGGCAGGTCATGCTCAGCCGTCCCGACAAACTGCGTGCCACCCGGACAGGGGGCTACGCAGACCTCGAGCTGGTCTTCGACGGCAAGAAGCTGACGGTCCTCGGAAAGCATGTCGGCGCTTATGCCCAGGCGGATTTTTCCGGCAGCGTGGAGCAATTGATCGACAAGATGCGTTCCGATTTCGGCGTCGAGGCGCCGGGTGCCGACTTGCTGCTGTCACGGTCATTCGATGATCTGATGACGGGAGTATATGATGCCAAACATATCGGCCGCGGCGTCATCGACGGGGTCGAGTGCGAGCATCTCGCCTTCCGCTCGCCTGACACCGACTGGCAGATATGGATCGACGTCGGGGCCAATCCCGTGCCGCGCAAGTTCATCATCACCAGCAAGGCAGTGACCGGCGCGCCGCAATACACCCTGAGGATCAAGAACTGGAAGACAAATGTCCAGCCGCCAGCGGATGCCTTTGTCTTCAAGCCCGCTGCGGAAGTGAAGCCAATGGCTTTCGGCTCACTTGGGGACATCGATGAAGTCCCGGCAGGATCACCCCAGGGAGGAAAGAAATGACATCTTCCATCACCAAGTCCATACAGCTCGCAGGAGTGGTAGTCGCCGTGATTGCAGGCCTGTTCGCGAGCGAAAAGGCGCTGGTTGAACCCGGCTCCTTTGTCACTCGAGCCCATGCGATCATCGGACGGCCTTTAACGCCCATGAGTTACGCCGGCGTTGCCAGGCGCACGACGGCGCGAGCAGTGACTGCAGGCGCCGTCGCGACGGGAGTTGCGGTCGGAGCGGCGGCCGCGCCAGTTGTTGTCGCACCCGCATGCGTCCAGGCGGTCGATGCCTATGGCCGCATCTACATGCGCTGCCCCTAGCCCACCGGACTGCGCGACGCACCGCTTCGACCATCCGATAGCGTTGTACGGATCTCGATCGCGTATCCGGACCGATTGTTTCAACCCGGATCCAGGCGCGCGCGAAGGCGCCCGGATTCTGAAAGCCGGATCGTCTAAAGTATCTCCACATCAGAATCTTTCCAACAGGAGTCCCCCAATGCGCTCGAAACTGCTGCTTTCCGTCGCACTGCTTGTCGCCACCATGGCGTCGGTCAAGGCCCAGGTGCCGCTGTCGTCCTATGTCGATGCGAATGGATTCATTGACGTCCAGAAGCTGACCTGCGCGCAACTCGCGGGGACCTACCAGGAAGACGCCGACGCGCTGACGGCCTGGTACAGCGGGTGGTACAACGGCCTTGCCAAGAAGCATTTCCTCGACCTGCGCAAGGGCAAGATCGCGGAGCATGAAGTCATCGTCTACTGCAAGGCCAATCCAGAAAAACTCATCATCGATGCCATTGCTGTCGTGTTCAAGGCGGAGCGGGAGATGATGGGCATCCAGATGAAGTAGATCGTCTGCGAGCGGGTCGGTCGCTCGCTGTGGACCGATCCGCTTATGCAGTTTGGCGATCCGCTGAGGCTCCCATCTACTTCTCCTGAGCTGCCGCTCTGACGGGGCGGGATCTTGGATTTGAATGATTTCGGGCAATACACCGACGCCATCCAGGGCGCGACGGTGACATTTCTGAAATCCGCTCCGTCCTCGTACCGTTGGGGGGTGAAGTATCTCACATTGAATCGCACGATTCTTCAATTCGGCGCCGATGGCGGCCCGGGGATCGTCCATGGCGTCACTGAACCGACTTTTACGACGCTGATCATCCAGTCGTCCAACTTCGACAATCGCGTCGTGCTCGATGGCGCGCCATGCCAGGCTTCGGACCTGGTCATTCTCCCTCCGGATAGTCACTTCACCTTTGTTCGTTCCGGTCATGTCGAATGGGTAGCGTGGTCGCTGCCGAGGGAAGAAAGTATCGCGAGGAAGATCCTCCCCGCCGCCACAAATCAGGATTCGCCGAAGACTGCCAAGCATCTCGTCCGGCTACCAGAGCCGATCGCATCGAGACTGATCGAAGCATCGAAGCAGGCTCTGCGTTCCATCTGCAACTGCGCTCCTGCTGACCGGCCCGTCATGGCGCGGCATATGGAGCGCGCCTTGATGGATGAGCTGGCTTACGTTTGGGACAATCGTTTGAGCGAAGCTGTCCTGCCCAACAAGTACACCCTCTCGTCAGAGCGAATCGTTCTGGAGACACTTGAATTCGTACGGAAACGGTCGACGGAAATCATCAACATCACGGATATCTTGAAAGCCACCAAGGTCGAGTACCGAACCTTGCTACGCGCCTTTGAGCGCTATCTCGGCTTCTCGCCAAAGCACTATCTGAGGCTACGGCAGTTAAACCTCGTTCATCATGAGATCCGTCGTGGGAATGGCGCATCGGCCAGTCTCGCAGACATCCTGGCGGCCCATGGCGTCACCGAGTTTGGCAGATTTGCCGGGCACTACCGGTCGCTGTTCGGAGAGTTGCCATCCGAGACATATCGCCGGCCGCGCGCAGTGAAGTCTGGCAAGTCGCTGTGAGCTCGGAATGGTGTTTTTGGTGCAACACTGCGGTGAAATGGTCCGAGGTGACAGTTTCTGCATATCGAGTGAGACAAGGTCGATGGCAAATGGCCCAGGTGTTCTCCAATTCTATGAGGCTTGCAGGCAATGAAGAAAATTAGCTTACTGACCGCGGCAACGGTGATGTCCGTTTCGCTCACGGGTATTGCAAAGGCCGCTGACCTTCCGTCGCGGCCCGTCTACAAGGCGGCGCCGATCGCGGTGGCGATGTACAACTGGTCCGGCTTTTACCTCGGCGTGAACGGCGGGTATGGCTGGAGCAACCAGTGCGTCGATATCACCGCCATCAACGGAATTGGCGGCATCTTCGCTGAAGGCTGCAAGAGCGCCGGCGGCGGGGCCATCGGTGGCCAGGTTGGCTATCGCTGGCAGGCCGGACAGTTGGTGTTCGGTCTGGAAGGGCAGGGCGACTGGACCAACATCCGCAACACGCGCGTCAGCCTGCAGAACCCGGCCAATACCTACAGGTCTACCCTCGACGGCTTGGGGCTGTTCACGGGGCAAATTGGCTATGCGATGGACAATGTCCTGCTCTACGCCAAGGGCGGCGCCGCGGTTGGTAGCCAGAATTTTGGTCTATACGACACCGCAACCGGCACGGGCCTCGACTTTGCGAAGCGCACCCGTTGGGGTGGCGTCGTGGGTGTCGGCTTCGAGTACGGCTTCTCCCCGAATTGGACGGCCGGCCTCGAGTACGACTATCTGTGGCGGGTGAGCGACAGCAGCACCTTCCTGACGCCGTCGCTGGCGCGTGTCAATTCGATCACCACCAACACCAAGACGGACGTGAATTTGCTCACAGTGCGCGTCAATTACAGGTTCGGCGGCTACTGATGAAGAGAGGAGGCCGGCCGATTCAGCCGGCCTCCATTCTTTCCCATCATGCTTCGGCCTGGATGGTTCCTGATCTTGGAGTTGAAATATGCTGTCGAATACAATGCGTGCGCTTGCGTTTCTCGGTGCTCTGACGGTCACAAACATGGCCTTGGCGCAAGACGCAGCGCCCCATGCGCCGCTAAAGACGATCGGGGCCACCAAATCCCAGGTCGTGCCATCGCTGATCGTCGTCAACTCCAGAGGCGCGAACCTGCAGCCGGGCAAGCTGGTCCTCGCCGGCGTTGCGCCAAATGCGATCATATTTGCAGATCGGCCAGTTCGTTCGGCCGGCCACGATCTGACCAGCCATATCGTCGAGGATTGGGGGGCGGGCAGCGACAATTTTGCAAAGAATCCGCCTAACGCCACGGTGTCCGTATTTCAGAAGGACGGCAGCAGCGTGCAGGATGTCGTTGTCACCTTGAAAAATCCCAAGCTCGAAGGCGATAACCTTGCGTTCGATGTCGACGTTCTCGAAGGCGACATCAAGGGCGCTGATGGCCCTGCCTCTGTATTTATCGACATCATCGGCCTTCCATTTACGCCGCTTTCATTCGCAGGCGTTGCGCGACGCACGGCCTATCGGGGTGCATATTATGCCGGAGCCGCTGCGGCGGCCGGTGCTGTGGCTGCGGCAGCCTACGCGTACCATCCGTATCCGTATTACTATCGCCCGCCGGTTTGCGGATATTATCCTTATCCTCCGTGCTACTAACGAAGCTGCGAGAATTGGCCCGGCGTCCTTCGCCGGGCTAGGGCGTGAACCCATAAGCTTGGAGCGGCCGGCGGACGTCTGCTTTGGTGCGCATAACGGACTCAAGTCGGACATCGCGCCATGTCCGAAAAGGGCCAAAGGCGGACATCCAGGCGGATCTGGATTAACCGTTTTTGCATAGCCAACCATCGCACAGGGCGCTATCAATTTAGTGCTACCCAAACGCGCATGATCACAAGCTGTGAACCGGAAGGAATTGTTCTGATGTTTACGAAACGCGATCTGTTTCGCTCTGGTGCAATGACCGCGCTCGCCGTCGTGGTGGCGAAGTCCACCCCGGCAATTGCGCAGAACAACGCCAATTGGCCCAGGCTGTTAGAGGCCAAGGACATCGCTGAAGAAGGCTTCATCTACGGCTTGCCGCTCGTGATGAATTATGCAGTCATGCAAGAATATGCCGTGGACAAGAACTCGGGGCAGTTCAAAGCGCCGTTCAACGAAATCTACAACATGCACCACGTCGCCACGCCAGAGGATACGGCAATCATCACGCCGAACAGCGACACCCCTTACTCGATACTCTGGCTGGATTTACGCGCCGAACCAATGGTCATCTCGGTGCCGGCGACCGAAAAGGACCGCTACTACTCGGTCCAGCTCATCGACGGCAACACCTACAACTTCGGCTACATCGGCACGCGCGCCACGGGGACCGAGCCCGGCGACTATCTGGTGGTTGGCCCCGACTGGAAAGGTGGAACGCCCAGCGGAATCAAGCAGGTCTTCCGATCGACGACGCCGTTCACGTTCGCAGCTTTCCGCACCCAGCTCTTCAACCCTGGCGACATGCCGAACGTCGAGAAAGTTCAGGCCGGTTACAAGGCCCAACCGCTTTCCGCCTTCCTCAAACAGCCCGCCCCGCCCGCCGCGCCGAAGATTGATTTCGTTCCCGCCACCACGGCTGGGATCAAGGATAACTTCTTCCAATATCTTGACGCAGCCCTGCAATTCGTCCCCGAGACGCCGAGGGACAAAGCGGTCCGTGCGAAACTTGCGAGAATTGGCATCGGTCCCGGCAAGACCTTCGCGTTCAAGGATCTATCGCTCGAACTCAAGGCTGAAATCCTGGTGGGCATGAAGCAGGGTGACGACAAGGTCGACAAATGGCTGGCCAGCGGAAACAAAAACATCAACGGCTGGAATGTCGGCTCGTTCTTTGGCGACGAGGCCTTCTTCAACGGCGATTGGGCGATGCGGGCCGGCGCCGCCAAGGGCGGTCTCTATGGCAACGATGCCGTAGAAGCGATGTACCCATATACCCGGAAGGACGCGACCGGTGAGCTGCTCGACGGCAGCAAGCACAAGTACACCATCACCTTCGCGCCCGGCCAGTTGCCGCCAGTGAATGCGTTTTGGTCCGTTACGATGTACGACGGCAAGAGCCAGTTTTTGGTCAAGAACCCGATCAATCGCTATCTCATCAACTCTCCGATGTTGCCGGCGATGAAAAAGGACGCAGACGGCTCGCTGACGCTGTACATCCAAAAAGACAGCCCCGGTGCGGACAAGGAAGCAAACTGGCTTCCGGCGCCGGATGACAAAATCTATCTCGTGATGCGCCTATACTGGCCGAAGCCTACGCCACCTTCGATCTTGCCGGCGGGCGAAGGGACATGGCGTCCACCCGGCGTGAAAAAGCTCTCATAGAAGACGCAGATCCCGACGCCTCCCGTCACGGAGGCGTTGCGATCGCCGGTTCTCGTGCTGTCCGCTGTGGGTCAAAAGCGCCTTTTGCGAGGTCGGCCAGTCACTTCCGGTGTACCTTGATGAGCGGACCTTCTGAGAGGCCGCGCAGACTTCGCAATCGGGCCACTTGCGGACGTGAAGTCAGTGAGCACGAAGGACAGCTGTGGAGCGCGACCGGACGTAACGCGATCACTTGGCCCGCTTCCACAGAAACTCAAGCGTTATGCCAGCCGGATTGCGGGGGTTCACAAATGTCATCTCGTCGGGACTGATAGCTGTAACGACACGCCGTTGGTTGGGCGCACCTACAAGATTGGGGAATGTGCTTGTTTCGATGTTTAGGTTGATAGTCCTCGTGTTCTCGTCAACGACATAGCGACCGGTGTAGGCGATTGACTTGGAGGCGGTATCCATCGCCTCTTCCGCAGACGGGCCCGACGGGTCGTTCGAGGCGTACTTGGCCGCGCCCACCGCTGTCGTGATGAAATAGAAATGACCATCGGTGGTGTAGGAGACGGCGCCTTGCCCGTGGAGGACCCGTCCACATGGGGTAATCGCGGGAGCGAGTCGCCCCTCCAGCCGGGTCAACCGACAATGGAAGCTGGTGGCTGTTCCCCGATAGGATGGAAATACGGGCTCACGACCGGACACCGGGCCCAAGCATCGAATGGAGAACAGCCATGGAAGAATATATCGGTCTCGACGTGTCGATGAAAGAGACGTCAGTCTCGATCCGCCGAGCAGGTGAACGGATCTGGCGCAGCAAGTGCGCATCTGATCCCAGAATCATAGCCGAGCTCATCCGCAAGCGGGCGCCATCCGTGAAACGCGTCGTATTCGAGACCGGACCGCTGTCGGTGTGGTTCTATCATTCTCTGCGCGCCGAAGGCCTGCCGGCGATCTGCATCGATGCGCGCCATGCTAAAGCGGCGCTCGATATGGCGGCGAATAAGACGGACGCAAACGACGCCGATGGCCTGGCGCAACTCGCGGAAGTCGGCTTCTTTCGTGAGGTGCGTGTGAAGGGATTCGACAGCATGCTGACCCGCACGCTTGTCGCAGCGCGGACGCGGCTGGTCCGAATCACTACCGAGCTTTCCAACCAGATCCGCGGCGTCATGAAAACCTTCGGTCTGGTCGTTTCTGCCGGAAAGGGAAGCACCTTCGAGAAGAACGTCCGGAGCCTTCTTGCCGATCAGGACGGACTTGCATCGATCGTGCTTCCGATGCTGGAAGCCTGGCGTGGCATTCGCATCCGCGCCGCCGAACTCGGACGCCAGTTGGTCCAGGACGCGCGCCAGAGTGAGGCTTGCCGCATCCTTATGTCCATTCCCGGCATCGGTGCGATCACCGCAACCGCCTTCACAACAGCCATTGAGAGGCCGGACAACTTCAGGAAATCCCGATCTGTTGGCGCCTGGATCGGCCTGACAACGCGCCGCTACCAATCCGGAGAAGTCGATTATGACGGCCATATATCCCGACGGGGCGACCACCATTTGCGAGGGCTTCTGTACGAAGCGGCTGCGGTCATTCTGACGCGCAGCTCAACCGACAGCACTCTGCGCACGTGGGGTCTGAAGCTCCGGGAGAGGATCGGCTTCAAAAGAGCTGCCGTGGCCGTGGCGCGCAAACTGGCGGTTATAATGCACACGATGCTTAAGACTGGCGAACTCTTCAATCCGAATGCCGGAGCCACCGCATAAGCCCCGATCGCGTTCAGAACCCGAACGCCCAAGGTGTCCCTGCCGGGACGTGAGCCGAGCCATTCCGCTGATGCTGTTGCACTGCTGACTCAGCAAAGTGCGTCGTCCACATTGAAGGCTCGTCCTGCGAAGCTCCATCATGCGGCGGCTAATGCCGACCGCGAAGACAACCATGCACCCGGCAGTGTCCCCTGAACGAAATTATATGCTTGACGCCTCAGCAGCGATTAGACAATCCGGCAGTGTCCCCTGAACGAAATTATATGCTTGACGCCTCAGCAGCGATTAGACAACAGCATCAAACTCGGAGATGAGCCCGGCATTCGCGTCGAATGATTTAGTCGACCCAACGGGCTTTGAGTTCATCTTCTCCGGGGCGGCTAATCGTCGCTCTGCGACTGCCGATTGTGCATACTTGCCCCACACAATTGCGCGTAGTGTACGGACGTTCTGGAAGTGATGCCCTTGCGCATATTTGACGGTCCGAGGAGATCTCAGCCATGGTGCAGAGCGGGATTTCCCGTCGTCGATTTGTCCAAACAACTGCCGCTAGTTCGTTGGCGCTCGCTGGAATAGGCCGCGGTCGTTCCGCCAGCGCTCAATCGACAAAACCGAACATCGTCTTCATCCTGGCGGATGACCTCGGCTACGCAGATTTGAGCTGCTACGGTCAGCGGGATTATACAACACCGAACATAGATCGGCTTGCAACCGAGGGATTGAAATTCACGCAAGCGTACTCCAATTCGCCTGACTGCTCTTCGACGCGCACGGCGTTGATCACGGGGCGCTATCAAGCTCGCTTGCCGCTTGGGCTCGAAGAGCCACTTACTCCTTTAACTCCCAAAGAAATCGGCCTGGCGCCAAGCCACCCCACCTTGCCATCACTGCTGAAGAAGGCGGGATATGGCACGACGCTAGTCGGAAAATGGCACCTTGGCGATCTCCCGGATTTCAGTCCGCTGAAGAGCGGCTATGACCAGTTCTTCGGGATACTCGGTTGCTGCGCCGATTATTTCAATCATGGAGCGGAGGCTTCCCGAGCCTACGTGTTACCGTTCCCCGGACTTGCGCATCAACTCTACGAGCAAGAAGTGCCGGTTGAGCGTCACGGTTACATGACGAATCTACTCGGCGATCGAGCCGTGCAAACTGTTGAAGGCTACGCCAAGTCAAAAGAGCCGTTTCTGCTGAGCCAGCATTTCACCGCGCCGCATTGGCCATGGGAAGGGCCGGATGACGAGGCAGAGTCGAAGCGGATCAGGAACATTTTTGACCGCGACGGCGGCTCGCAAAAGACCTACGCCGCGATGGTACAAAGTCTGGACACCAACATAGGTCGCGTGCTGCAGGCGCTCGACGCGAGCGGTCTATCCAGCAATACCATTGTCATCCTCACCAGCGACAACGGCGGTGAACGGTTCTCCAACGTTTGGCCATTCTCCGGCATGAAGCATGAACTCCTCGAGGGTGGGATTCGCGTTCCGGCGATTGTGCGCTGGCCCGGCCGGATCCTGCCTGGAGTGGTGTGCGAACAGGTCATGATAACGATGGATTGGATGCCGACCTTGCTTGCTGCCGTCGGCACGTCGCCGGACGCGGCTTATCCATCCGACGGTGAGGACCTCGGACAAGTTTTGACTGGAAGCGCGGGGCCGCATCCCCGGAAGTTGTGTTGGCGCTATAAGGCGGGATCGCAGCGTGCCATCCGCGACGGCGACCGGAAATATCTGCGGATAGCGGGAAACGAGTTTCTCTTCGACGTGGTGAGAGACCCGCGTGAGCGGGCCAATCTCAAGGACCGGGAGATAGACGTCTTCGAACGGCTGAAAAGTGACTGGGAGGCTTGGAACGCTACGATGCTGCCTGAACGGTCGCGGCCGGCGTCCTTTACTCACACTGGCAACTTCGTTGCTGACCACTATGGCGTCGCTAACCCGGCGCCAACGCCTCCTCCGACAAGTGCCCCCACGAAGTAATCAATGATTTGGAAGGTCTGAATGCGCGGCTATCATCCGTCGCCGCAACCGCACGATGGTTGGTCTCCGCCTGGAAAGGTGATGCCCGCTTCGGGTCAAAATGCGAAGAACTCGGTGCGAGCATATGTCTTCCGCTTCGCCCTCGAACTCGGACATTGCCCGTTGCAGTCGGCATGTCTCAAACGGGCCAGAACCGGACCTCATACGCCCTTCTATGAAGAGAGCGATGCGACATTCAGGAGTTGGGCCCGATGCTCCTGAGCATGGCCTTGTCCCGGTGTGGCGTGGCGCGGTTTCGTGCCTGCTCACGGATCGCGAGATGCGAGGTACGCGACAATCGCGAGAAGGTCCTGCTCGTCGAGATTGGCTACAATTTGGGCCATTAACGGGCTCCATTCTCCCGTTCGAGCGCCATGCTGGAAGTCATAGAGCTGCCGGAACATGTAGCTCGGTGAACGACCAGCAATGCTTGGCAGCGGTCCAAGCCCTTTCAGGTCCGCGCCATGGCACAACGCGCATTGGATCGTTTTGCCCGACCCACCTTTCATGACTAGCGCCTCGCCTTTGGCGAGGCTCCCGATTGGTGCATACGCTGTGAAGGTCGATCGAGGGTCGCGGCTTTCGAAGCGGAGCAGATCGTCGGGGATCTCCACGATCCGCGCTCCGATCGGCTCGCGCTCGCTGGTTTCCACCGCCGCCCAAAGCAGACCCGCCACATAGGTCTTTGGCGCGGTGTCGCTCTCGACCACCTTGATGCGTTTGCGCGGCTGCAAGGCCGAAAAGTAGGCTGCCGCGGCTTCGATTTCGGCGTCAGTGATCGGCTTGGAAAGCTCGATCATTAGCTTTGGCGGAATTCGCTCGGGGAGGGCTGTACTACGCGCCCCGCTCTTGTAGTCGGCCATTTGCTGATGATGTAGCTCTTCGGCAGCCCTGCAGGGTCCGCGTTTTCCGGACCACCAGGCCCGGTGGCGCGGTGACAAAATCCGCATGCGAACACACCGGGTTTGCGGCCGTTCGCGACGATGTCCGGCAGCGCGCCGTGATCGCTGGGGTGCCAAATGGGCGCAACAAAACGATCACGCAACTGGCTCCAGGTATAGCCGGCCGTGCTCTCTGGCACGCGAACTGGCTTTCCGTCATCGACGGGAGGCTTGTAGTCGGGATTGTTCGGCGTATAGGCCCAAGCGGGAGGACCGTCTGCGGCGGTTGCCATCCGTATCGCGAGTAAGCCACAAACGATCACAGACGAGAGCAGCGCGGGAACAATCCTCATTTTCAGTTCCCCGAGTGTCCGGGCCGGCAGCTATGGGGAGCTTGCCTCACCCATGAACTCCGGGCAAGCCATTCAGTTGCGACGTTTTGATCTCGGCGTTGCTGTGAAGCCCCGCCGGGTTCGACGTGACCGGGGTCATTCATGACGCGAAAGTCGGTACCGTTTACTACCCCCTATTCGGTCAAGCACGACACCAAGTATGTCTGAGTTGGGAAAGCCGATATCAGCCCAACTCGTTGTTATGCCCCCAATGGGGCCACAACCGGGGCTTTGCTTGTTTACTCAATGACCGTATCGGCAATCGCGACGAGCGCAGGAGGTACGGAAAGCCCCAGCTGCTTTGCTGTCTTGATATTAATGGACAACTCGAATTTGGTGACTTGGTAGATCGGGATGTCGCCGGGCTTTGCTCCTCGGAGAATTGCGTCGATATTATTGGCGACGCGCTTATTCAATTCGATCAGGTCGAACGAATAGGCCATTAAGCCCCCGGCCTCGACGGATTCGGTAAACGAAAAAATCGCCGGAAGCTTCACGTCGCTGAGCAACTTGGCGATCAAAGTGCTGTTTTGAAAGGTTTCAGGCGAAGGGAGGACCATGACCGCATTTGCACCGTCGCGGGAGATACTCTCGATGGCCGCCCGATAGTCTGCTTCGCTGGCACCAAATTCCACTAAAGACACCCGGAGAGCGAGGCTTGCCGCTTCGGCCGCCGCGCGAATTGCGGGGCCTGCGGTTGGCCCATTCCAGTACGCTCGAAGAGCGAGACACCCAAGTATCGAGATCGTCGGAACCATCTCGCGCAACAGTGCAATTCGCTTTCCATGAATGGATAGACCAGCGTCGATGCTGGCTCCCGTGAAATTGCCGCCTGGGTGAGCCAGACTTTCGGCGAGCCCTTGCTTAACGGGGTCGGAAGTGGTCACTACAACCGGAATACGCGATGTTAGCTTTTTGAAGATGACGGCGTCAGCGCCAATGACGTAGATGATTGCCGGGTTGCCCCGAACGACTTCCGTCGCCAGGGCTTCGAGGCCGGACGTGTTCTGCTCTCGGCCGTAACGTTCGACCTCGAGGTTTTGTCCCTCTATCTGCCCCAACCGCCGAAGCTCAGCGAATAAGGCTCGCCAAGCTTTGGTTTTGCTATGCTCACGCAAGTCCGCGCTTGGCTCTGCTGGGCTGAAAATAGCAAGGCGCTTGCGATTGGGGATCTGCTGTGCGCCCGCAGCGAGCGGCCATACGACCGCCGCACCGCCAACAAGAAGACTGATGAAATCGCGCCGTCTCATGCAGCCCTCCAAGGAGGCTCAGGACCACGCTAAATTCAGTTGGAAGCATACCACATCGCGGCATGGGAGTCGGGGTATTGGAGGCGCAAGATGTCGCGCGCGGCAATCCGCTGTTCTGCGTTGCGCCATGACCGCTAAGGGTCATTCGCGTCGATTTTGGCATGTCCGGGATATGTCCGCTTACAGGGTAATCTCGGAAGTACCGGTCCTCCGGTTTTTGCCGGTTGAAGGCATCGGGTTGGACGTGATTCAAGCGTCCAAACCGGAGCCTCGAATCGTGCGGTATGAACTCACGGACTTTGAATGGGCTGCCATCCGGTCGTTTCTGCCGAACAAGCCGCGTGGCATTCCCCGTGTTGACGACGCGCGTCCTGAACGGCATCTTTTGGGTTCTGCGCTCAGGCGCTCCCTGGCGCGACCTGCCGGCATACTATGGTCCCCGCACCACTTGCTATAATCGCTTTGTCCGTTGGCGGCAGGCCTGCGTCTGGGACCGGATCATGGATGCACTGGCCGCAGGTCACGACGCGGCGGTGCAGATGATCGATACCTCGGTCGTGCGGGTGCGCCAGCACGGAGCCTGCATCGCAGATAACAATCACCAAGATATAGGGCGCTCGCGAGGGGGCCTAACGAGTAAGATCCACGCGGTGGTGGACACCAATGGCCTGCCGGTCCATCTCGCCCTCACGCCTGGTGAAGCGCATGACAATCGGCTGTGTTCGGTTCTGCTCAGCGCGTTGCTCCCACAAACAATGTTGCTCGCGGATCGTGGATACGACGCGAACTGGATCAGGGAGCTTGCCCGACAGCAAGGAGCTTGGGCGAACATTCCGCCGAAACGAAATCGGAGAGACCCAATCTGCTTTAGTCCCTATCTGTATCGTGCGCGCAACTTGATCGAACGGTTCTTTAACAAGATCAAGCAATGTCGGCGTGTTGCGACTCGATATGACAAGCTCGCAGCTAACTATCTCGCGTTCGTCAAACTCGCCTCAATCCGAATTTGGCTGCGTGCTAATGAGTCCACGCCCTAGCACTACTTTGGCAGAATGTGTTTTCGCCGCTGTTTTTCAAGGATTTGCTTTCGGCAATATGGGCACTGCTGGGGCGGCGGCCGAAGGATGAGATC
>NZ_JADPIU010000068.1:0-128098 GCF_023073075.1 Bradyrhizobium sp. 61
CTCCGTCCTCGAAATCGTCATACCACTTCTCCTAGGATTACCCCTAGGACCTGCAGCTATAACGTTCGTCAAACAAGGCGGCCTTCAATGGAGGGATACATTGTATGCTGCGATGGGTGCTTTCCAGATGTCATTAGCGCAATCTTACGTTCGCGATAGTTCTGTAGGCGAGGTGCCCTGCTTTTCATGAAGCTACGGGGCCACGCGCCGAAACCGGTTTTGTGTCCTTTGTAGCGCTTGGCGGCCTGTTTGATTATGTCCCGTATTCGCAGCACGGTCTTGTAGGAGATGCCGATTTCAAGACCTAAGTCCGAAAGCGTCGGCAAGGGCTGAGCCTCCACGCTAAACGCGTGAGCCGCACGCATCCACGTGCTCAACCTGATCCTAGAGCGCTCGAAAACGGTACCCAAGGTCACAGTGAACTGCTTGCGGCAAAGTTTGCAGTGATAGAGGCCGTCTCGGTGGCTCTGCTTCGGTCCGCCAATCACGAATACGTCGGCACCACATGCGTCACAATGGGTGCATCGGGGGCCTTGGGGCCACCGTAGGGCCTCAAGGGCTTGCCGCGCCACCCCATCATCATCGAACAAGGAAGACATCCGGTTTCCCTCGGGAACGAGAGCCCTTGTTTTGTTAGCTCCACACAAGGCCACCTGCTGTCAGGGGTGTTATGGCGTGAAATCAAGTACTTAGCCGACGAGGTAGCGTACGCTCACACCAAGGACGCGCCAATGCTCCGGCGGCCGGTCGGGCACGTCCCGCCCTGTTTTGTCAGCTCCACACAAGTCCTCGGCTTTCTAGGGTCTCTTTGCCGGACGATCAATGGCTTAGCCGATGTACTCCCCCACACTCAGGAGAAGCGCTTCGAAAGAACCGGCCACAGAGGCACCGAAGCTCTCGCTCACCACCTCCCTAACTTCAATGAGACACACACGCTTGCAGAACGATATCGAACCCAAGAGAACAATGACCATCATCAACAAATCGCGGCCCCGTAATAAGTCTCCGCGAAGCAAAGGCGCCCCTCGGGCAACTCAGGCAACATCATCACGCCTCAAGGAACTTTGGGCCACACCCGAGTTTCGCGAGAGGATGAAGCAACGTGACCAAATGCGGATCAAGTCCGCCAAGCGGGACCCGACGAAGTTCTCTCGATACGGCGTCCCTGATGGAATGCGTCGTGCAGAGGCAACGTTGGCGTGGGCACAAGCAAACGAACACGCCGACAGGTTCATCGCAGCCCTCAAACAGAACGGCCAGATACCTGAAGAGAGCTTCACGGTCGTTGCTAAGGCTGGCTCGAACTTCTTAATCCCTACGACAGACGACGGGCTGGCTGAAGTGGCACTAAGGGAAGCCTTTGTGCTCGCGGTGGGACCATCGACGCCTCAGGTGAAAACTCAGGCTATCAACACCGTGCTCACGTACACCAAGGCAAAACCAGCCAGTAGGGCCAAGCTGCTCTTGGGAGAGGTGACCGACTTCCTCGACGAGATTAGCGAACGGCAATGAATACCGCGCTGTCACCTGAGGAAACCTTCGCCAAGAACCGAGGGTCACCTCAGTAACTGCGTAACACCGCCAGACAGCGCCAAGAGGCCTAGGAGTCCTTCTGGGGGTCATCGGTGCGTTCTATAGGCTCGACCCAGCGCTCGCACCAGAGCCCCCAGAGAAGGCCTTAGGAGTCCTTTGCTGGTGGGGCCGGAGACCAACACCCAATATCGACATCAACTTATATCTATCCGTAGATGTGAAATTAGATGACACATCCCAACGCTGGCACGATCCATTAACGATCCTTGTGCCGACTTTCCAACAATGGGGGCCAGACTTCTAAAGAACTATCTTTAGGAGTTTCACCCCCGTTAATTCTTGGAACTCCCAACTTATGACAGACCATATCGGCCTGCACGAGCAATACGCCCTCGTGTCGCCGCAGACGTTCGTCGACAGGTTCACTCTCCGGTGGACCGAAGAATTTGGCATGCCTGCCAGTGAGCCCCTAAGGAAACTATGGCGCACTATGGCTAACACCTACCAACAATCAATTATATCTACCGCTCAAGGTCAGCCAAGCCGATGGCGTGTTCTCCAACCGCCTACCGGCTCAGGGAAGACCATGGGAGCTGTGGTGTACTCAGGCCTTCAGGCCGAACAGAACGTCACCGCTGCACCCTGCGTGAAGCCTATCGGCATCATGATTGTAACACGCCTCAAGGCTCAGGCTGACGAGGTGGTGTCAGAAATCAATGCTTACGTGGGTCGGCAAGTTGCCATTGCGGACCACACGGACCATAGGGCTTCTCCAGAGCAACTGCACGCGAGCGACGTTGTTGTCATCACTCACGCGGCTTACACGAGCGCCAAGGAGACCCTGTCTGGTGTAAGTGCTGGACGATGGCACCGCCTGACGCACTGGCGAGGCGGAAGACGGCTTCTCACCATCGTGGACGAGGCTTTGGCTAACGTCGTGGAACACATCCAGCTAAAATTGGACGAACTGAGCCGTGTCATAGGCCATATCACCCATGAAATGCGTAAGTCTCACTCGTCTGAGGTCGCAGCATTGGAGACGCTTCTTGAGTGTATGCTTTCGCAAGCCGGTGAGAACGATGGCTTCGGTGTGGGCACCTCGCTCGCATGGGAAGAAGGCGAGTCCCCGGTCACAGCGGAGCTTGCTGGTTTGCGCGCAGACATGCGCCGACTTCCGTATGACAAGCTGATAGGTAAGGACGACGAGAAAGAGCGTCAGAGGTTGGCGAACCGCTTCGACAAGACCTTGGCGTCGGCCGAGGCCCTGCTGGATCAGTACGCCTTCATGACCTTGCGGGGTGCCGAGCACTCTCTCAACTCGTCAGCCCTAACCGTACCCTTGGAGCTCCCGGGCCCAGTCGTCCTTGATGCGACGGCGGGCGTTGACCTCATGTACGACTTGATGGAGGACCGAGCAGACATCATTCCGACCCCGCGCGGAGTTCGTGACTACAGCAACGTGACACTCCACGTGGCACGTACCGAGCGTATCGGGAAGACCGCTATGGAAGAGCTTGCGGGCCCTCGCTTCGCGGCATTGCAGGCAGACCTATCGCAACGTCTACTCCCCGAACGGAAGGTGTTGTTCTGCGTGCACAAGAATGTGGAGCACCTTGTGCCTACTCCGGCCGACCTTGGGGTTGCCGAGGCCAAAGCAGTCCATTGGGGTGCGGTGGACGGAAGCAATGCGTTCAAGGACTTCGACACCACCGTTGTCTTTGGGCTTCCGTTTCGGGATCACGTATGGGGAACGGGCGTCTTCTTCGCGCTTCAGGGTGTTCAATGCGACGAGTGGCACGACAACCCAACCTGGAAACAGCACGAGAACGTCCGCGAACTTTTGCAGCGCCGCCACTTGGCAGCGTCCATAATCCAAGCGGTTGGTCGCGTACGTCTTCGTAGGGTGATTGACGAGCACGGCCGCTGTGCTCCTACGGAGGTATTCATAGTCTTGCCGAAAGGTCAGCGTGGAACTGAGATACTGCAATACATCCGGCAAGAACTTCCAAACGTGTCAGTGCAGAGTTGGGATTTCGAGCCGGACGGCCCAAAGGTCCGCGTGAAACTGTCGGAGCTCCCACAAGAGCGTCTGATCACATTCATGGGCAATCGTAATCCCGGGCGCACATCGATGAGCGTGATTGGCCGAGAGTTCGGGCTGAAGCCCCAGCAACGAAAGGATCTGCAAAAGATACTTCGCGACGAGAACAATCCAACTACGCTTGCACTCAAGACGGCTGGCGTGATCTACGGGTCAGAAGGCAAGGGGCGAGGAGCGAAGAGCTTCCTCATGAAGTCAGCAGCTTAGTTTCTCACAAAACAATGGCCGCACACAGCTTCCCTCGGGAGTCCGGGTGTGCGGCCTTTCTTTGCGTCAACGAGTTGAGACTAGCCGTGAGCGCCGCGCCCTTCCGGTGATACGCAATCGACTAAATTCGCTAGCGTTTGCGAACCTCGCGGGCCTGAGTTTGCACAACGAACGGCTGAACACCCGTCAGGTCCAGCCCTACGTATTCGACCTTTTCAACAGCGTTCTTCAAATTCGTTAGGCCGAAACGCGCAAGCATTTCCTTTGCGCCGTAGCCTCTGCCGACCGACTTCGGACCCCTGTGGCCCGTGAGCGCGTCCCGCAGTTCCTCGTCGGGTGTGGTCTTGCGGAGCGCGTCTTTGAAACCGTGTCGAAACGAGTGAAACACCTTGGCAGTATCGGTGACGCCCTGAGCGCGCAGGTATCGTCCGAACCACTTGGAATAAGCAGAGACGCCTGCCCGATCCCACTTATGCTTCGGCGCGATCAACGGGAATAGAAATGCTTGCTCGCCATGTTGATGCCGTACGTTATCAACGTACCGGAGGAAACCGAGCTTCACGAGTTGGGGATGAATGGGAATGACTCTTTGCGAACCCTTAGTCTTGAGGTGTTTGCCTCGTGAGATTTGTGTGGTGACATAGAACAGCGGCGTCAGCGTCTCCGGCTCCACTCGCACATCGGCTACGGTGACTCCGGCTAGTTCAGCCTGACGTGCACCATTGAACAGCGCCAACAACGGCAACCAGAAAGCAGATGGACCACGCCCACCTTCCGGATATTCGTGCTTAGTGAACACGGGAGCAGCGAAGAGTGTTTCAAGCTCAGTGCTCTCAAACGACGTTCGTTCAGACTGCTCTCCTTGCACACGCATCTTCGCGAACGGATTGCTCCACGGCGTGTCTTCCGGGACCACACCATTTGCATATGCCCACTCCGCAATGGTCTGCAGTGCACCAACCTGTTTATTGACCGTGCTCTGGGTGACCTTCGCAGCATCCGGATGCTTGCGGCTCCACTCAACTAGTTCAGGCAAGGACGCTTTCAGCAATGAACCTGTGCGCTTACGTGGTACATCCTGCAGCGCCTCGCGGTATTGCCGCGCATGAGACTTCTTGATCGCTGCGACGGTCAAATCACCATGAAGTTGAATGAACAGTTCCACCGCGCGTCTGTATTCGGATATGGAACCGGTTGGTCGCTCGCGCTCCTTCTCCCAACCTTCAAATGCAACGCGAAGCGTACCCCCGGTCTCAAGTGCGCTCGTGGCGCCCACAGTGAGCTTTGGCGTCTCGATAGGCTCACCTGCATTTCGCTTTTCTATGGCCTGAAGGGCGCGCACGTATGCCCTAAGGATTTCCATGCCCAGCTTCGGATACGCGGGGCTCTGTCGATCCAGATCAATGTTGAAGGCCGATAAGGCGTCATCAACGTGATCCTGCACTGCTGAGGTATCGCCCAGTGCTAGGCTCTCCCGCATGGCGCTCAGGTCCTCGTTAAGTTGCTGACGTTGCTCGGCGAGTTGCGCCGGAGACCAACCATGTGAAGGCAAACTTTCATACGGAATTGCCCAAGGGGCGCTCAATGGCCCCTCTAGTCGCTCGTGCTCGGCTTGAATCCTCTTGAACTCGTCGCGTCCGTATCTGGTGCGCTCGTCCCAAGCTAACGCCTTGGCATAGACATACTCGCCCATCCGTTTGACTTCGGCATCGTTGACGGTGGCGCGTTGCTGCGCCTTGCGCTCAGGGAGTTTTTGCTTTGAGAGCGCCTCAGCCTCACGCAACGTGCGGTCCAGATCGGCAAGCGCGTGCGTTGCTCGGCGTGTAGCCTCGCGGCGGTCTTTGGTACCGAGGGATTTCTTGAGATAGACCTGCGTCTGTTTCTTGCTTCCGAGCACGCGCGCCACAGCGGCCTGCAGCTTTTCTGGCACCTTCTTTTGGACGCACCAAGTGCCGGCGCTATTCTTGATCAAGTGTGGCATCGCGTGCATCAGAAGCTACCAACAGTTGCTACCAGTCAAGGGCAGACAAGCTATTGATTTGTGCGATGTTCTTGAATTTTCAGAGCTTCTGAAGCTGCTGGCGCTCCCTAGGGGAATCGAACCCCTGTTTCAGCCTTGAGAGGGCCGCGTCCTAACCGCTAGACGAAGGGAGCGTGAGGGCTAGCCAATAACCTCGAAATTTGTCCGCCGCAAGGACCCGAACGAGCCTTTTACGGCTCATTGGCAAATTTCAGCTTTCCGGCCGGCTTCAGGGTGTGGGCGTCGAAGGTGCGGATCTCGATGAGGCCGCCCACGTCCAGCGTGACCACGAGGCGGTCGCCGGCGACCCCGGTCGAGACGATCTTGGCGCCCTTGGGCAGGGCGGCGGTGACGTCGCCGGCCACGTCGGACGCCCTTCCCTCCGACTTGAAAAGGCGGTAGCCCACCGCGATCAGGACGGCGCAGATTGCCAGCGCCGTGGTCAACCCCGCGATCAGCATCATCCGCCGCACCCGCGCGAACAGCGCGGCCTGCTCGGGGCTCGGTTCGGGAACAGCGGTATCAGACGTCGTCATGGAAAATTCTGGCTCTGCGCAAAGGTTGGAGGTTGTGGTCGCCGGCGACGAGGGCTCGACCCGGCTCGACCGCGTGCTGGCGGCGCACCTCACCGACCTGTCGCGATCAAGGCTGAAAGCCCTGATTTTGGCGGGCGCGGTGAGCCTCAAGGACGCCGCGATCCGCGACCCCGCTTATCACGTCGCATCCGGCGATACGATCACAATCGACGTGCCGGAGGCGGCCCCGCCCGAGCCCAAGGGCGAGGATATCGCCCTCGATATCGTGTTCGAGGACGACGACATCGTCGTCCTGAATAAGCCGAAGGGCCTCGTCGTCCACCCCGCGGCCGGCCACGAGACCGGCACGCTGGTCAATGCGCTGATCGCCCATTGCGGCGGCTCGCTCTCCGGCATCGGCGGGGTACGCCGGCCCGGCATCGTGCATCGGCTCGACAAGGACACGACCGGGCTGATGGTGGTCGCCAAGAACGACCTCGCCCATGCCTCGCTCACCGCGCAATTCGCCGACCACGGCCGGACGGGTGCGATGCGCCGCGGCTACATGGCCTTCGCCTGGGGGCTGCCAGGACGCCACCGCGGCACCGTCGATGCGCCGATCGACCGCCACCCGTATGCGCGCGAGAAGATGGCGGTGCGCCAGGGCGGCCGCGAGGCGGTGACGCATTGGGAGCTTCTGGAGAGTTTTGCGGGGCGTGACGGCAAGCCGATCGCCTCCCTGCTCGCCTGCGAGCTCGAGACCGGACGCACCCACCAGATCCGCGTCCACCTCGCCCATATCGGCCATCCCCTGATGGGCGACGCCGTCTATGGCCCGCACTTCAAGACCAAGGCGAACCACCTCGGCCCCGAGTCGCAGGCGACTCTCGCCACGCTTGGGCGGCAGGCCCTGCATGCCTATTTGCTGGTATTGGAGCACCCGAGAACCGGAGAATTACTCCACTGGGAAGCGCCGCTGCCGAAGGATTTGCTTCTCCTTCAGGGTGCCCTGAAAGCGGCGCTATGACGCAGGCCGCCTTGGAAAAGCGTTACATTACAAAAAGTTATAGCTGCCACACGGGGACGTGACGTCAGCAATCCTTCCCTTTTTGACCCCCCTTGGGGTATATTGCGCTTGCGTTGGAAATGACCAACGGAACATCGCAGCTACGGCCGGCTTTAACACAGCGGTCGTCTGCCTGGCCCGCCGCTATCGGGGGCCTGAACCTTGGAGGGCTTCATCATGGCCCGTACCGCTGCTTTGCCGGTCCTCAATGGAGAATCCGGCCTTTCTCGCTACCTCGCCGAGATCCGCAAGTTCCCGATGCTGGAACCCCAGCAGGAATACATGCTCGCCAAGCGTTGGCGTGAGCATGACGATCGCGACGCGGCGCACCAACTCGTCACCAGCCATCTCCGCCTCGTGGCCAAGATCGCCATGGGCTATCGCGGCTACGGCCTGCCGATCTCCGAGGTCGTCTCGGAAGGCAATGTCGGCCTCATGCAGGCGGTGAAGCGTTTCGAACCCGAAAAGGGGTTCCGTCTCGCCACCTACGCGATGTGGTGGATCAAGGCGTCGATTCAAGAGTACATCCTGCGTTCCTGGTCGCTCGTGAAGATGGGCACCACCGCGAACCAGAAGAAGCTGTTCTTCAACCTGCGCAAGGCGAAGAGCAAGATCAACGCGCTGGACGAGGGCGATCTCCGCCCCGACCAGGTGAAGATCATTGCCAAGCGCCTCGGTGTCACCGATCAGGACGTGATCGACATGAACCGCCGCCTCGGTGGCGACGCGTCGCTCAACGCTCCGATCCGCGATGACGGCGAAGCCGGCGAATGGCAGGACTGGCTGGTCGACAACACGCCCAACCAGGAAGCCATGCTGGCGGAGCACGAGGAGTATGACGAACGCCGTGACGCGCTGAACGGCGCCATGGGCGTGCTCAACCCGCGCGAACGCCGCATCTTCGAGGCTCGCCGCCTCGCCGATGAGCCGATGACGCTGGAAGACCTTGCCGCCGAGTTCGGCGTGTCGCGCGAGCGCGTGCGCCAGATCGAAGTCCGCGCCTTTGAAAAGGTGCAGGCCGCGGTCAAGGGCACGATCGCTCGGGCGGAACAGGCCGCGCTGGAAGCCGCGCATTAAGCGGGCTTTTCTCGCGGTAGATATTGGCGGATCGACAAGAGACAGAAAGCCGGCGGCAACGCCGGCTTTTTTGTTTGTGGCGATGCTCTGTTTGAGTGATCCGCCGTGCTTTCTCTGCGCGATGCGACGCGCGCCGTACCTCCACACTCGCTGTCATGCCCCGGCTTGAACCGGGCGATGACAGCGGGGGTTGTGGCGGAGAGCCCTGCCAAGTGAGACCGCCATCACAGTCTCCTTCTCCTGGCCGACCTAGAACCGGGCTTGCCTTGAACCCGCGCGTCCGGTCGACCGACCCAGAATGATTGGGCCGGCGGCCTCAACTGAACGGACACCAACCGTGTCGATCATCCTGCAATCCACCGTCGGCGGCTTCTCCGCCCAGTTCATGCGCAAGCTGCCGCTGGTCGAGCAGGCGATGCGCGAGCACGGGCTCGATCCTGCGGAGTTCGTCATCTCCAAGGACTATGCCTCGACCGCGACGATCCCGCTCATGGGCCCGTTCTTCTATAATTACAGCGTGTTCTTCGGCGACGAACAATTCACCGTCACCGAGCCGAACGACATGGTGTTCCTGGACTACTTCTTCAAACGCGTGCTGGCGTCGGACGGTCCGCCGGAATTGCCACGGCGGCCGGGATTGATGCGACGGCTGTTCGGATGGATGGCGCAGCCGGTTTAGCTCGTCATTCCGGAGCGCGTCATGAATGGTTCCCGCTCAATCGTCCTTGTCGATCACGCTTGCCGCAGGACGCTTGCTGGTGTATGTGCTGCCGCCCGGCGCGCTATCGCGCCTTTGTTGTTCAGCGCAACCAAGGGAGGCGGCATGAAAAGTAGATCGATACGTTCTGACCGCCGACCTCTTTGATCGGCAATCGGTCATAAGCTGAACGCCGCTTCGCGGCTGTTCTCCATTCATTGCATCTGGCTGCGAGGGGCGCGACGCAACAAGGCGTCGCGCCGTGTCGTCATGTATTTGCGGTTCGTTACACCGCTCATCCACCCGCACAGTCGCGTGGAGAGCGGCTTCTTTCGTGCGTCCTGGTATGTCCAGCGAAACAACTGTCCGGACTGGATCCGGCATGAGCTCTCGGACCAGTTCAATTGGTTCGCGCAGCATCTGCCGCTTCCTGGACGCATCGCGCGTCACTTCAAGCGGCGCGATTCGATCTGGGGCATTTGCTGGTTCGATCCTCAAGCCCGCGAGGCTGTCAGCCGCGCGCGCTACTGCGCTTGGCTGCTCGAGGAGGGTGGCCTGCCGGTGCGCACGATTACAACCTCGCGCCAGCGCGAAGTGATCTGGCGCGACGCGCACCAGATCGTCACGAAGCCTTCCGCCGATCTTCCCAAGGCATTCCCCTGAGCCTGGGAAGACCGGTGGACTTGGGATGGCGATGAGAGCCGATAGCGATCGCTCTCGATGGCCGTCCGGCACCGGAGGTTTCGGCCTTTGGTTGCCGGACGCGCCTGCTCGTCACTCCCCCCAAATCCGCGCCAGCGTCGCGAGCCAGCAGCCTTCGCAATAGCGGGCGTCCTTGTAGTCGATCCAGTTGTGCGCATAGACGTGGTCGAGCGGGATGCCGTAGCGCGCGCGCAGCACCTTCACGAGGATCTTCCAGGCCGCGACCTGCGCCTCGGTCGGGCCCGCGGTGACATCCGGATAGTTGCCGGCGAACTCGACGCCGATCGAGTTGTCGCGCACCACCTGGCGATAGGTCGATCTGTTGTCGATATACTTGTTGTCGTTGCGGTTGGCGCCGTCGCCATGGGTCGGCACGAGATTCTCCGCAACCGCCCAATAAACCGTGCCGTCGGTCTCGACCCACACGGTGACGCCGCGGCGCGTCGGGTTCTTCGATTGCTCCGCCGCGCCACCGCGCGCCGAGCCTGCCGGCCCCTCGGTCTGGTGCACGATGATGTTGCGCCAGGGATGGGCGTCGCGGACATCGCCCCATGGCGCGAGCCAGACCATTTTCAGGCCGGGAATGTCAGGCGTGCCGGAGACGCGCGCGATCTTTGCGAGCCCGGCATCCGTCGCAGCGGCTGGGGTCAACAGAAGAAGGGCGGCGAAAAAAGCCGCGGGCAGGCGGAGGATCATCATACGGGTCCAAGGCGGGCCCAAATCCTAGCAGGCTTCATGCGAATTTGCGCGTGGCCTCGCCGAGCCCGGGCCGCTCAGGCGAGAGCGGCGGAGCCGGATCGTAGACGGCAAAGTCGTTCTTGCCGTTTTTCTTGGCGTCATAGAGGGCGTGGTCGGCATGGGCGATGAGGCGGTCCGGAAACTGGCCGATGCCGCGGTCCCATTCGGCAACGCCGATCGAGATCGCGATCGGGATGTCCCTGGTTGTACAGGCCGCGGCGTCCTGGCGGCAGACCTCAAGCACGCGGCGGGCGATCGCGGCAGCCTCGCGCAGGGACGAGGACGGCAGCACGACGCAGAACTCGTCGCCGCCGGTGCGGGCCAGCATGTCGCCCGGCCGCAGCCGCGTTTGCGCCATCAGGGTGAAGTGCCGCAAGCAGGCATCGCCCGCGGCGTGACCATGGGAGTCATTGATGGCCTTGAAGCCGTCGAGATCGATCACCAGCAGCGAGAACGGCTCGCCGCTGCGCTCAGACCGGGCGCATTCCTCGGACAGGCGCTGCAACAAATGGCGCCGGTTGGCGACGCCGGTGAGATCGTCGAGCAGCGCGAGGTCGGCGACCTCGTTGCGCAGGCGATCCATCGCCATCAGCAGGAAGCCGAAATTGAGCGTCATCGACAGGAACAGGAGGCCCAGCACCATGACGCCATGAGCCTGACCGCCGGCGCGCGCCGAGAAATCGTGGCCGAGCAGATTACCCAGCGTGCGAACCGCAAAGATCCCGATGATGGTGAGGATGACGATGCCGGACAGCCGCGCGCCCGGGCTGACGCGGCCCTCCGGCGGCGCAAGGAGCAGACGCAGCGCCAGCACCAGCGGCAAGGCCTGGCCGAGCGTGTAGCTGAGCATGCGCAGCTGCATGTGCTCGAAGCCGACCATGAAGAACACGACGCCGGCGAGGCTTAGCACCCCCGTTGCGGCCATGACGCGCCATGAGACCGGCCGGTCATAGAAGCGCTGAATGCCCATGGCGGCGAGGCAGCTCGCCGCGATGATACCGGCAGCGCCGACAAGAAGCGGCAGGGGAGAGGCGACGAACAGGCGGACCAGGGCCGTCATCGCGCCGGCGGCGCCGACGAACGACGATGCCATCCAGAACCGCGCGGCCGCAAATTTCGGATAGGAGCGCGTCACGTAGGCCCAGATCAGGCCAAGCGCCAGGAAGTTGACGACGAAGACCGTCCAGAGTGTCGGTACGTTCAGCATGGCGCGTGCGGCACGCGCAGCGTCGCACCCCCCATCTCTGGCAGCCGTTCGTCCATGACCCTTCCCCGCGTTCTTGCGGAGAAGAATGCGCGGATTGCACTTAACGGAACCTCACTGCGATCTGCGAAAGCTCGCCCTTGGTTTTGGATTCATGAACAGTGCGCCGCGATTATCGGATCATTAGGCATGTCGCGGTCTCCCTGCGCGGCCACGCCGATGCGCATCGCGATGCGGATTCGTGGGCAAAAATCACCCGAAAACGCATCTGAGCTGTGGATAACGTAATGACACAGATGTGACAGCACGGGGCAGCCGCCCGCGAATCTGCTGAGTTTGTGGTCGAGGATGTTGCGAGGCTGGCCCTCCGCCGAGCATCCCTCGTGTCGCGTTTAACCATGAACCCTTGAGAGGATACTATGGCTAAGAAAGCGAAGAAGGCGAAGAAGGCGACGAAGAAAAAGGCCAAGAAGGCCGCCAAGAAGAAGTAGCCAGCATGTTCTTTGCCCGGGTGGAGCCTCGCTCCGCCCGGGCGTCGGGTAAGGTCGAGAGAGTTTGAGGATGGCGGGCGCAAGGCCCGCTTTTTTATTGGCCGCACTCAGCTGCGGCGTCTCCCCGCAAGCGGGGAGAGATGAAGGCGAAGCCTACCGCTCCGCAAACGCCAGCTTGGCACCAAGCGCGGCAAAGCCGGCGGCAAAGCTGCGACGCAGCCAGGCCATGACACGCGGGCGGGAGATGACGCGCTCGCGTACCGACGCCGCACAGAGGCCGTAGAGGACGAACACCGCAAAGGTCATCGCCATGAAGGTGCCGCTCAATTCCAGCATCCGCGCCAGCACGTGGACTTCATCCACCGCGATGAACTGCGGCAGAAAGGCCAGGAAGAAGATCGACAGTTTCGGATTGAGGATGTTGATCAGGAAGCCGGTGACGATGACGCGGCGGCTCGACCGCTCCTTGATCTCGCCATCGACCGCGAGCGCTCCGGTCTCACGCAGCGCCTGCCAGGACATGTAGAGCAGATAGGCGACGCCGCCCCATTTCAGCGCGGCAAAGGCGAGCGCGCTGGTGTGCAGCACCGCGGCAAGCCCGAGCATCGCAGCTATCATGTGCGGCACGATCCCGAGCGTGCAGCCGAAGGCGGCAGCGATGCTCGCGCGCGAGCCGCGTGTCAGCGCCGCAGCCAAGGTGTAGAGCACGCCGGTGCCGGGCGAGGCGACGACGATGAGCGAGGTGAGCAGGAAGGAAAAGGTCATGGGCAGACCCTATCACCGTGCCTCACGGCAAGAAAGCGAGCCCCCGCATCGACCATCAGGACGGCTGCGCGAGCTCGGCTTCGCGGAGCACGTCGAGCGGCGCCCATGGCTTGGCCCAGAATTTCGCGCCATCGGGCAAGGGCTGCGCCAAGGGGCGGCCGGAGGTGACGACGATGTCGAGCTTTGGATTGCGGTCCTTGGCGACGTGCGCGAGCTCGACCCCGGTCATGCGCCCCGCAAGCTGAACGTCCGTCAGCATCAGACAGAGCGCGCCGGCGCTTCTGTCGAGCACCCGTTGGGCAGCCTCGGCGCTATCGCACTGGATGACCTGGTAGCCGCTCTCCTCCAGCAGAAGACTGAGCATCTCCCGTTGCATGACGTCGTCTTCGACGATCAGCGCCGTCGCGCGAAATGGTGCTGCCTGTCCCATGGGCCACTCCAGTGCTTGCTTGCGTAACCTATGTTAAGGAGCCAGTTCGCCGGTGGTTCAGTTCCATCAGGAAAAATGTAGATCATAGTTCCACACGACCGGCTTGACGGGGGGACATCATGACTGCCATTCGCGGCGCCGCCGCCATCACGGGAGCGGCGAGCGGCATCGGCCGCGCGCTGGCGATCGAGCTCGGCAACCGAGGCTGCGATCTCGCGCTCGCCGATCGCGACGAGGCCGGATTGAAGACGCTCGCCGCCGAGATCGGAGCCGCACGCAAGGTCAGCGTGCATCGCGTCGACGTCAGCGAGCCCGGCGACATCGCGGAGTTCGCGCGTGATGCGATCGCGGCGCATCCCGCGCTCGGCATCGTCATCAACAATGCCGGCGTGGCGTTGATGGGATCGTTCGAGGAGATCGACCAGGCGCAGATGGAGTGGCTGTTCGACATCAATTTCTGGGGCGTGGTGCACGGCACGCGCGCTTTCCTGCCACACCTGAAGACGCTGGCAGAGGCGCACATCGTCAACGTCTCCTCGATCTTCGGCATCATCGCGCCGCCGGGACAGTCGGCCTATGCCGCCGCCAAGTTCGCGGTGCGCGGCTTTTCCGAGAGCGTGCGGCACGAGCTTGCGGTCGCGGGCAGCCCCGTAAAACTGTCGGTGGTGCATCCCGGCGGCGTCGCTACCGCCATCGCGCGCAATTCGCGCACCGGGGTCGGCGTCACCGACAATGCGCGCCGCGCGCAATCGATCGAGCGGTTCGAGAACGCGGCAAAGACCACGCCGAAAGACGCCGCGCTGCGCATCATCAAGGGCATCGAGAACAACCAGCCCCGCATCCTGATCGGCAACGACGCCCGCTTCATGGACTTGTTGCAGCGCTTCCGCCCGGGCACCTATTGGGCGCCGTTGCAGCGGAAGCTGGAGAAGATGGCGAAGGGGACGTAAGTCCGTAGGGTGGGCAAAGCGAAGCGTGCCCACCACTTCCGACGACACGAAGGATGGTGGGCACGGCGCTTCGCGCCTTTGCCCACCCTACAAACTATGTGCCAGCCCGCCTCACTGCCCCGCCAGCCGGTCCGCAAAATAGCCGATCGTCTTGCGGTAGATCACCGCCCTGTTCCACTCCCGCATGGCCTCGAAATTGGCGGTGCCTTCGCCGTAGGGCTGGCCCATCTTGAAGCCGCTGGTGTGAAGCAGGTTCGCGGTCGAGGCGAGCACGTCGGGCACGCTGTGGCGCAGATCGACGTGGCCGTCGCCGTCGAAATCGACGCCGTATTTGATGTAGGACGACGGCAAGAACTGGGTCTGGCCGATCTCGCCGGCATAGGCGCCAATGAGGTCGCGCAGCGGCAGGTCGCCGCGCTGCACGATCTTGAGCGCGGCGAGCAGCTCGCCCTGGAACAGCTCGGTGCGGCGGCAATCATGCGCGAGCGTGGCGAGCGTACGGATCACGGGCAGCTTGCCGATGTCGCCCTTGCCGAAATCGCTTTCCAGCCCCCAGATCGCGACCAGGATGTAGCGGGGCACGCCGAACTGCTGCTCGATCCGCGAGAGCAGCGCCGCGTGGCGCTGCAACAGTGCCTTGCCGCCATTGATGCGGCCGGGACCGACGCGGGTCGAGACATACTGCTCAAAGCTCTTGTTGAAGGTGTAGCGCTGGCGCCGGTCGAACGCGAGCACGGCGCCGTCCTGGGCGATGCCGCTGAAGGCCGCGCTGGTCACGCTCGCCGAGACGCCG
Organism: Bradyrhizobium sp. 61; assembly: GCF_023073075.1. NCBI lineage: Bacteria > Pseudomonadati > Pseudomonadota > Alphaproteobacteria > Hyphomicrobiales > Nitrobacteraceae > Bradyrhizobium > Bradyrhizobium sp. 61. The sequence goes on from NZ_JADPIU010000068.1 coordinate 15,290, forward strand.
GCTCCTTGCGCCTCCGAGGTCATGCTGGCGACGAAGCTGTTGAAGTCGCCGCCGCAGCGCGCGGCCTGCGCCGATCCGCCGGCCAGACAGAGGATGAAGGCGGTGGCCAGGGCGTGTCTCGACATGCGGGAAAATCCTTTAAATCAGCTCGTGCTCAACATTTGCAACCCTATCCGCGAACGAACCCGGAAGAGCTAGATTATCACCTTATCAAGAGGAAAATTCTTCCGAATGAATGCGCCAAGGGCTTCCTTGACCTTTGCAATCTCTTGGACTGCTGCCTCACTGTGACCAAGAATTCTCTCGATGCTTTCACGCTCCCGAAGATCTATGCGAACAAGGCCAAACTCGGTCATCGCTTCTCTACTCTTCAGATACTTCTTAGCATCGTACTCACGGCTGGATAAGTCGAGGCGAGGTTGATTCGGCGAGCGCTTGGTGGGCACAAAAAGATCGTAGCCAACCGCTTCGGGCAACACCATACGCAAGTGTCGGAGATTCATTCCCTTCATTGCCGCGACGTCATTCAGTGATATTAGTAGGCTTCCCTCGTACAGATCAATAACAGACCTGATAGCAGACACACGCGACATGAACAGGTCTAAGGCCTGATTCAATTTGTCGAGCTTCTTCGCTGGAACGGTCTTCGTTAGAATTTCCGTACCGCCTGCGTATCCTGCAAATTCAATGTACGCCGCCTTCGATTGCGCTTCCAAGTCTGCAGCCGCTTCGTATAGTTCGAAGAACTTCTTGAATAGCTTTCGACGATCTAGAAGAGATTTGGCACCCACATCGATCGCCTCACCCATTATCTTTTCCAGCGCCTTGACGACCAAGGCTCCCAAAAGTTCAAGCATCAGATGTTCCTAGACTGAAAAGGGAAACGCCCGGATGAGTGGGTAACAACTAGAAGAACGGCATGTATCCCAAAGAAGCCATTTCCTCACGACAATGTCTCCGCCTAGGCTGGGTTATCGTCATCGCGTCATCTCAGGCCGTGAAGAAATGAGAAGACCATTGTAGTCGTTGGGCATCGGAGATGCCAGCGAGCTATGCAAACGGCGGATGACCTGCTTCCCCGCTTGGCCCAGTATCGTGCGATACGCGAGCGCACAACGTCAAATGCTCGACGTCAAGCTAGAACCGACAGAGCCGTGCGCGCGACTAAGGAGCAGCGCCCCGTCCCCAACCGATCGAGATGACCATGCCCATTCCGCACCGGATGCTCGCTGTCCTCGCCCTGCTCTCCTTCACCGCCACCGCCGCCGCCGCGCAGACCCGCGATGTCGCAGGCAGCCGCGACTATCCCGGCATCGGCCGCTTCACCGGCAGCGTCATCACCGGCTACGTGACGAAGGATTTTGACGCCGCACGGATGCAGGCGGCCGCCTTTAGGGACGGCCAGCCGGCCGATGCGCGGCGGCTCGAAGGCCGCATCTTCCGCATCGCCTATCGCACCAATCCCGGCCCCTCGATCCTGGAAGTGTCGCGCAATTTCGAGACGCAGCTTGCGAAAGCGGGCTTCGAGACCTTGCTCGCCTGCGACACCGACGCCTGCGGCGCCATTCCCTTCACGGAAAGCATCGACACGCTGCCGGTCCCGCAGATGTGGGTCGACGGTTTCAACTACCATTATTTTTCCGGCCGCAAGACCGAAGGCGGGCGCGAGACCTATGCCAGCGTCATTGTCAGCCAGAACAATCAGGACATCACCGCGCAAGTCACGGTCGCCGAGCTCGGCGCCATCGCGAACAAGATGGTCGATGCTGCCGCGATGGCGAAGGGCCTTGGCGAGACCGGCCACATCGCGCTCTACGGCATCTATTTCGATACCGACAAGGCCGTGCTGAAGCCGGAGAGCCGCCCGACGCTGGAGCAGATCGCAAAGCTGCTGGCGAGTCAGCCGCAGCTCAACGTCTTCATCGTCGGCCACACCGACGGCCAGGGCGCTTACGAATACAATCTCGATCTCTCGAAGCGCCGCGCCGAAGCGGTCGCAGCCGAGCTCGTAAAAAACTTTCGGATCGCGCAGACGCGGCTCCGCACTGCCGGCGTGGGATTGCTGGCACCAGTCGGCTCGAACGCCACCGACGCCGGCCGCGCGCTCAACCGGCGCGTGGAGCTGGTGGCGCCGTGACGGCCGCACTCATCTTTCCCACCTGCGCTCCGAGTATCTCTTGAATGGCGTTGTCGGTGGAGAAGTGGCTCGTCGTAGCGGAACTCGTCACGTGTACGCATTGAGATGTGCAACCGCGGATATGGAACTCGTTCGCACAATGGAACACAACCTGTGCACCCGGACGGAAGACGTGCAGGCGAACGCGCTTTTTTACAAAGCGCGCACCTCTCGTTGCGTTGCGAGAGCGGGAAATATGAACAAAGTGATTTGGCCATCCAAACAATTGCTTTGATGCGCATCAAAACCAGACGTCGCGACCAGCGCATATCTGACGCGCTCGATGCGACATCACAGCGTCAACGATTTGCCTTGCCACGCTATGGCGCAAGTTATAGTATTCTATTCTAGGTTGTCGCCCCGCCAGCCCCGGGCGACGCTGAAGACCAAAAATAAACGGCGGGCTTTGCGGCCCGCCGTTTGTTGAGCGAAGGGTTGCATCGGATTTTACGAAGCGCCGGACGCATCCGAACATCCAGCAAACGGACTTCATCGATCGATTGCGCAGCCGATACCGCCGCGACAGGTCCGTGTGACCACCGGAAAACCCGCCAAAGTCATTTGACTATAGCGCCCTGATCGACGACAAGCCCGCCATGGCCAAAAAACCTGGAACCAATCCCAAGGGCGAGTTCGCCTTTTTCAACGTCTTCTACGAAGACGGCTCCCAACGCTCCAACCGGCGCGTGCCTGCGGAGCTGCTCGGAGGCCTGGACGGCGACGAGCCCGCGCGCGGTTTCATCATGGAGCAGGACCGCGAGATCGCGGAAAAGTCCGGCCGCCCGCCGCTGGCAATCAAGACCCTCGACCGGGTCGGCGCGAAGAAGAAGTAGGCTCCGCCCGACTCGCGAAGCGTCGGCACAAATAGAAAACGGCGGGCTTTCGGCCCGCCGTTTTTGTTTGGATGAATGCCCGGGTCAGGCCCGGGCATGACGATCCGAATTAGTTGTCCAGGAACGACCGCAGCTTCCGGCTCCGCGACGGATGCTTCAGCTTGCGCAGCGCCTTCGCTTCGATCTGGCGGATACGTTCGCGGGTGACCGAGAACTGCTGGCCGACTTCTTCCAGCGTGTGGTCGGTGTTCATGCCGATGCCGAAGCGCATGCGCAGCACGCGCTCTTCGCGCGGGGTGAGCGAGGCGAGCACGCGCGTTGTGGTTTCGCGCAGGTTCGACTGGATCGCGGCGTCGATCGGGAGGATCGCGTTCTTGTCCTCGATGAAATCGCCGAGATGTGAATCCTCTTCGTCACCGACCGGGGTTTCGAGCGACAGCGGCTCCTTGGCGATCTTGAGGACCTTGCGGACCTTCTCCAGGGGCATGCCGAGCTTCTCGGCGAGCTCTTCCGGGGTCGGCTCGCGGCCGATCTCGTTGAGCATCTGGCGCGAGGTGCGCACGATCTTGTTGATCGTCTCGATCATGTGCACGGGGATGCGGATGGTGCGCGCCTGGTCGGCGATCGAGCGGGTGATCGCCTGCCGGATCCACCACGTGGCGTAGGTCGAGAATTTGTAGCCGCGGCGGTACTCGAACTTGTCGACCGCCTTCATCAGGCCGATGTTGCCTTCCTGGATCAGGTCGAGGAACTGCAGGCCGCGGTTGGTGTACTTCTTGGCGATCGAGATCACGAGACGGAGGTTGGCTTCCACCATCTCCTTCTTGGCCTGGCGTGCCTCGCGCTCGCCCTTCTGCACGGAGTGCACGATCTTGCGGAACTCGACGATCTCGAGGCCGGTGAGCGCGGCGAGCTGGTGCACCTCGTGACGCAGGTCCTTGATCCGGTCCTTCTCGATATGGACGAAGTTCTTCCAACCCTTGGCCGAGAGCTTCGAGACGCGGTTGAGCCAGCGCGGATCGAGCTCCGAGCCGGTGTAGTTGCGCAGGAAGTCCTCACGCGCGACGCCATGGCTGTCGGCAAGGCGCATCAGGCGACCCTCGTGCGACACGAGGCGCTTGTTGATGTCGTAGAGCTGCTCGACCAGTGAGTCGATACGCGCCTGGTTCAGGCGCAGCGACTTCACCTCGACGATGATCTCGTCCTTGAGCTTGCGGTATTTGCGCTCCTGGTGCGGCGACAGCGAGGGCCCGTGCGAGGTGCTCTCGAGCTGGTTCTGGATGTCCTGCTCCTGAAGCTTGCGCAGCTTCTTGTAGCTGTCGGCGATCTTGTCGAAGATCTCGACGACCTTCGGCTTCAGCTCGGCCTCGATGGCCGCGAGCGACATCTGGTTCTCGAACTCGTCGTCCTCGTCCATGTCGGCTTCGGCGGCGGCTTCGCCCGGATCCTTCTCGCCTTCGCCGGCATTGCCGGGCGCAGGCGCGGCGCGGAACGGGGTCGGTGACGGCGGCGCGGCGGGCGGCGCGACATGCGCCGGCGCAGCTCCGTTCACGACAGCGGCTTCGCCGCCTTCGGCGGACGCTTCGCCGTTCTCGCCGGTCGGACCACCGATCATCGCGGTGTTCATGCCGCCCTTGGCGTCGGGCCCGGCATAGGTCGCTTCGAGATCGATGATGTCGCGAAGGAAGATCTTGCCTTCGTTGAGCTCGTCGCGCCAGATGATGATGGCCTGGAAGGTCAGCGGGCTTTCGCAGAGGCCTGCGATCATGGCCTCGCGGCCGGCCTCGATGCGCTTCGCAATCGCGATTTCGCCTTCGCGCGACAACAGCTCGACCGTGCCCATCTCGCGCAGATACATGCGCACGGGGTCGTCGGTGCGTTCGCCCGGCTCGCTCTTCTTGACCTCGGTGACGGCCTTCTGGGTGACCTCGACGAGCTCGTTGTCGGTCTCGTCCTCGCCGCCCTCGTCCTTGTCCTCCTCGCCGTCGCTATCGTCGGCTTCGGTGACGTTGATGCCCATGTCCGAGAGCATGGACATGATGTCCTCGATCTGCTCGGGGGAGGTCTGGTCGGACGGCAAAACTTCGTTGAGCTGATCGAAGGTCACGAAGCCGCGCTTCTTGGCCTGCTTGATCATCTTCTTCACGGCCGCGTCGGACAGATCGAGCAACGGCGACGGCGCGTCCTGGGAGTCCTTCTCCGGCGCGTCCGCTGCCTTGTCGTCCTTTTCTTTGTCCTTCGCCTGCAGCGTCTTTGCCTTGGTGGCCATCCATTGCTCCTAAACGCGCTTCATGCAGAAGGCCGAACGGCCCGCCCGCCTGAATTCACTTGAACCTGTTGTTCGACGCTCTCGCTTCGTCAGATCGCGACACGGAAAGGGCGGCGCGGATATCTCTCGCCACCCCGACCTTTTCTCTCGCCGGATTTGCCTAACGCTTCGTGAGCCTCTTTGTCGCAGCGGATGCAGGTGTAGTGCCAACAGCGATTGCGCGGATTCATTCCTGACGCGTCTGTTCTGCCTGCGGCCGCCTGGTGGCCAAAGTGCTACAAGACCGTTAAGCCTCGATTAACCCTGTTTTTGCCGCCAAACCTTGGATTTGGCGAGTCTTTTAGCGGTTCCGGTCCCGGCCGTCCGCATGATTCTTTCATCACACGCTCTTCTGGAACCGGCCCGACAGCTCGCCAAAACCCTCGATCAGGGCCTCGGTACCGTCGACTTCTCCTATCCGAGCCTTGACGTCACGCAGCCACGCCAAATTGGCCTCGCTGGGGTCCTCCCCCAAGGCCAGCTCGGCGTCCTTCAGTTCTCTAAGTAGTGAATGGTATTGCCGATGCAAGGCAACGAGCTGGTGCCAGGTGGAGAGAACGTCGTCCCGGGCGGCGCCCTCGCGGGCACCCCACACCGCCGCGGTCGTGATGCCGTTCTCAACCCTTTGAAGAAGCTGTGAAAATCCGCCCTTTTCGATGTCGGCTCGCATCTTCTCGGCCAGCTCGCCGGGGTCCGGCGAGTGGTGGTGGTCGTTGGCGAAGGCGGCGATGATGCCGGCCCGGAGCTTATGGGCCTCGGGATGGGCCAGCTCCAGGGCGGCGACCTCCTCAAGGTGGTCGTGCAGCAGCCAGGGGTGGTTGATCAGGATTTGCAGGATCAGGGCTTCGCGCCGGGATATGGCGCTGCGCTGGCCCTTCATGATCGGGCTGGCCGCCAGCTGGGGGCTCGCCGCCTGGTAGGGACCGGAGGGAATAAAGGCGGGACCGGGGGCCCCACGCCGCCCCTGGCTGCCGAATCCCTGACCCCCGAATCGATTCGCCTGTCCCCCGTTGCGGGGTTGGAAGGAGCGGCCGGAATTGCCTTGGAAATTGCCCCGGCCGGCAAAGCCGCCGCGGCCGCCTTCAGGCGCGAAGGTACGCCGAAGCCGCTCGGCAAAATCGTCGCGATAATAGCGCCGCACCACCTCGTCGCGGATGCCGTTGGACAGCTCCTTGACGCGCGCTTCGAGCGCAGCACGGCGTTCGGGCGTGGCAAAGTTGCCGCCTTCGAGCTCGCGCGACCAGATCATCTCGGCAAGCGGCTTCGCCGCCGCGATGACATCCTCGATCGCGCCGCGGCCGCCCGAGCGGGCGAGATCGTCGGGGTCCTGCCCTTCCGGCAGCAGCGCAAAGCGCAGGCTCTTGCCCGGCGCAAGAAATGGCAAGGCAAGGTCGGCGGCACGATAAGCCGCCTTCTGCCCGGCCCTGTCGCCGTCAAAGCAGAGGATCGGTTCGTCCGCCATCTTCCAGAGCAGCGCGAGCTGGTTTTCGGTCAGCGCAGTGCCGAGCGGCGCCACGGCACCTGCAAAGCCTGCCGTCACCATGGCGATGACGTCGACATAGCCTTCAACCACGATCAGCGCGCTGCCATCATGGGTAGCTTTGCGCGCGGTCTGGTGATTGTAGAGATTGTCGCCCTTGTGGAAGAGCGGCGTCTCCGGCGAGTTCAGGTATTTTGCCGGAACGTCCTTCTCCAGCGCGCGCCCGCCGAAGGCGATGACGCGGCCACGCAGATCCGTGATCGGAAACATCACGCGGTCGCGGAAGCGATCGTAGGGCACGGGAATGTCGTTGCCGGCAACGAGCAGCCCGGTCTCGATCATGTCCTCGACGGAAACGCCGAGCTTGCCGAGATGCTCTTTCAGCGCGAAGCGCTCGGGTGGCGGCGGCGCATAGCCGAGGCGGAACTGCACCTGCGTCGCCGGCGAGATCGCGCGATCGGCGAGATAGCCGCGCGCCTTGGCGCCGACGCGCGAGGCCAGCGTCTCGGCGAAGAATTTTGCGGCGAGCTCCATGACGTCATGCAGCGTGCGGCGCCGCTGCTCGTGCCGCGCCGCATCCGGCGTCACCGCCGGCAGCGGCAGGCCCGCCATGTTGGCGAGCCGCTCCACAGCCTCCGCGAACGGCAGGCCGTCGGTTTCCATCACGAAGGTGATGATGTCGCCGTGCTTGCCGGAGGAGAAGTCGTGGTAAAAGCCCTTCTGGTCGTTGACGTAGAAGGACGGCGTCTTCTCCTGCTGGAACGGCGACAGCCCCTTCCACTCGCGCCCCGCCTTCTTCAGTTTCACGCGCTTGCCCACGACTTCGGATACCGAAAGCCGGGCACGCAGCTCGTCGAGGAATTGGGGCGTGAAGCGCATGGGCTCTGGGTCTGGCGCGAATCAACGTGAGTCGGGCGAAGGGTTACGGATATAGGCGCGGCCTGCCCAAAAGTCAGGTTTGTCCGGCTTATCCGGGTTATTCGACCTATGCACAGGCGTCATTCCGGGGCGATGCGAAGCATCGAGCCCGGAATGACCGCGGAAAGACTTGAACCCGGGCCGGTTCCGCGCTTCCATAGGCCATGTTCAGGATGTTTCGCGGCGGCCACAGCGGGGGCTGGCGTGTGACCTCGATTTCACCCGTGGTGGGCGAGCCCCTGCCCTTCGTGCCGGCGCTGTCGGTGACCGACAGCGAGGCGATTTCATTGCCCCTGGTGCCCTCTCGCAATGCGTGGCGGCTGGTCGGCGTTGCGAGCACGCCGCGCTACACTGAGCGCGCCGAGAAGCAGCAGCTCACCGCGGTGCAGGCCGAGCTCGGCCGGTTAGAGGCCACTTCCGCGGCGCTGATTCCGATCCGCAAATCGGAGGCGTGGTGGGAGCTGACGCAGGAAGAGCGCCGCAAGATCTTCGAGGACAAGTCGCACCACATCGCCAGCACTCTTCGTTTCCTGCCCGCCATCGCGCGGCAGCTCTATCACAGCCGCGATCTCGGCGGTCCCTTCGACTTCCTGACATGGTTCGAGTTCGCGCCCCCCGATGCCTCGCTGTTCGAGGAGCTGGTGGCGATGCTGAGGCAGACCGAGGAGTGGAGCTACGTCGAGCACGAGATCGACGTGCGCCTGGTGAAGGAAGTGCTGTCGGCGTAGTGATCGAACGCCGGCCACGATGAAGGTGCGATCCCTCGCTCCGCTTGCGCGGGAGAGGTGAAGTCCGCATCCGCGCCTAGTGCTCGAGAAAGCGCCCGGACTCGATGCGCGGCAGATCGATGACGGGCCAATTGTAGACGTAAGTCCAGGCCTTCTCCGTGGTGCCATCAGGCAGCGTCACGTCGATCAGCTTGCGCAGATATTCGGTCGGCTCCGGAAAGCCCTCGCCGCAGGCCTCGTACATGTCGAGCTCGCGCAGGAGCTCGTCGGGCACGCGCAATTGAAAAAGCTCACCATGGACGACATCGGAGGCCGCGTTCGACAGCAGCAATCCGGGATAATGCTTCACGAGAACGAGCCGCCCGCGACACGTCGCGTCACCCAAAAAGTCCGCATGTCCTGCAAGCAGCCGCGCCATCGGATGGTCGAAGCCGCGCATCAGGGTGCCGTAGACGAAAAGACGACCGGAGGTCATGGGGTGTCTATAGCCGTCAATCGAGCGAAACGACAGCCGCACGTTTCCTCGTCCCAGCGAAGTCCCCGGGGGCAAGCGAGATTTGGTCTTGTGATGAATCGCCGGCAACGGCATCGTCTGGCGATCATGATGATTTTGGGTGGACCGACCTACAAGCGATTGCTGCCCAATTCAGACGGTAGCTGCTTTTTCCATAGGCAATCAGGATGGACTTGAACACGGCCGACGCGACCGATCAACTGCTCGGCGCGGTGGACATTCCGCCGGTGCATGAGGTCAATGCGGATGGGGCATCGCCTTTCCTGCTCACCTCGGATCATTACGGACGGATTTTGCCGCGCGCGCTCGGCGACCTCGGCGTCGCGGAAAGCGAGCTGACGCGACACATCGCTTGGGACATCGGCATTGCCGGCGTCGCCGAGCGGCTGGCAAAAATGCTCGATGCGCATCTGATCGCGCAGCGCTATTCGCGGCTCGTGATCGACTGCAACCGCTCACCCGGCGTTGCAAGCTCGATCCCCGTGATATCCGAGGCGACCGCGATCCCGTGCAACGAGGGTATCACCGAGGGCGAGCGCGCGGCGCGGCGGCGCGAGATCTTCGAGCCCTATCACCGCCGCATCGATGCGGCGATCGACCGCCGCCTGCACGACACGCGGCCGACGGTGCTGGTGTCGCTGCACAGCTTCACGCCGGTTTATGCCGGCGTCGCCCGGCCCTGGCACATCGCCGCGCTGTATAACCGCGACACCGTGCTGCCGCAGCTGCTGCTGAAACATTTGCGCACTGAAGGCGATCTCGTCGTCGGCGACAACGAGCCCTATGCTGTGAGCGACCTCAGCGACTACACTATCCCCGTCCACGGCGAAGCCCGCGGCCTCGTCAACACCGGCATCGAGATCCGCCAGGATCTGATCGCGGATCAGTCCGGCCAGCAGCAATGGGCAGAGCGGCTGGCGAGGATTTTTGCGGAGATCGAGCTGGAGTTGCGCAGGGAGAGGCTGGTCGACTAGCTGCCCCGCGTCGCGACAAACACCGCGAGCGCAGCAAAAATCGCAGCGATACCCCACAGCAGCCAGGCGATGCGGACGGGGCCGCTTGTATCGAGCGTTGCCTCGGCCGGGTTGTCGGGATTGACGCGCACCTCGACGGTCGCGCCGTGCTTGTAGCGCGACATCAGCTTCTTCAACATCTCGTCGGACCCGGACTGCGTCCCGGCCGCGACGCGCGCGCATTCATTGGTGTAGCTGATATTCTGATAGCGATAGGTGTAGGTCACGCGCTTGCCGAACATCTCGGTGCCGCGGCGCTCGCCCGGCTCGCTGGCCTCGTGATATTGCTCGATCCCCGACAGCTTGATCGTGCCCGGCACCACCGGCCAGCGCGCCGCCTTCAACGCCTGCCGCCGCACCCCATACCCCATCAGCGCGATGACGAGGCCGAACGCGCCGAAGCCGACGACGAGGCCGGCGAGATCGGGCCGCCCGATGTGGTGCGCAAGGTAGGCATAAGTCTGGTTGAGACCGAACGCCGAGCCGAACACGATGCCAAACGCGATCGCCGTGCCGATGCCGAGGCAGCCCCACAATCCCTTGGGCAGGTCGCGCTCGAGCACGGCCTGATCGGGATGGCGCGGATTGTAATAGACGGTGACGACACTGCCGGCGGGATATTTTGCGAGCTTCTCGGCGACCTCGAAATTGCCGAGGTCCTCGCCGATCGAGATGCGGTTACAGCTCAGCTTGCGGCTGCCGACCGGATATTCGTAAGTCACGTTCGCAAAATTGCGGCTCTCGAGCCGATAGCCTTCCTCGCGGTCGCTGTCGGACACCCTGACCTCGCGCACCTCGGCGACCGAGCGGACGACCTTGCCCGATGCCTGCGGCCAGCTTCGCGCCTCGCGCACCTGCCAGGTCTTCACAACGGAGGCGACCAGTAACAGCCCGAGCGGTGCGAACAGCATCGCATAGACGAACCAGGGCAGATCGGGCACGGCCAAATTCCTTCGTCAGCGGCAATGCCCGATTGGACGCATCGCCGCCGCGAAGGGTTCAAGCGCGAACCGGTACGAGTGAGGTTATTTTGCCCGTGTCAGCGCCAGCCAGATACCGCCGCCGATCATGAAGCCGCCGGAGATGCGCGACATCAGCCGCGTCCGGCGGGCCGAGAAGAACTTTCGGGCGCGCCCCGCGGCGAGAGCGTAGAGCGCATCCGTCATCGCCGCGGTGACCATGAAGGTTGCGCCCAGCACCGCGACTTGCGGGAAGTGGTCGCGGTTCATGTCCATGAACTGCGGAATGAAGGCGCCGAAGAAGATCAGCACTTTCGGGTTCGACAGCAGCACAAGGAAACCTTGCAGGAAGAACCCGCCGCGCGGCGGCGCCGGCGGCTCGTCGACATTGAGGCCTTCAACCGGTGCCCAGATCAGCTTGATGCCGAGCCAGATCAGATAGGCGGCGCCGGCAAAGCGCACCCAGTCGAACCAGTAACCCATGGTCGCCATCAGCGAGGTCAGGCCGACTGCGACGATGCCGATGACGATGGCAAGCCCGGCCTGCGCCCCCGCGACATTGGTCAACGCCGCGCGCGTGCCGTGACGCAGGCCGTTGGCGACGACGAGGGTGACGATCGGCCCCGGCAGCAAGGCCAGCGCAATGCAGGCGGCGACGAAGGCGAAATAGGCTTGCATGGACATCATGGGGAGGACTCGCTGAGAGCGGTTTGGCGCATTAATGCATGACACTCACTGTCCGTCCAGCGCCGCGGTCGCCCATAGCTTCATCTCCGGCCTCTCCAGGAACGCCAGCACGGCGCGCTGCACGGCGCCTGCTTCGCCACGCCCCTGGGCCGCAGCGACGAAGAGATCGCAGCGGCGCGAGACGGCGATGCCGATCGCGGCATGATGGACGCCGTCGGCCATATCGAGATCATAGCGCCTGGCACGGCCGCGCATCTCGCCAAGTCCCATCTCCTCGCCCGGTGCGACGGCGGCAAAGCGCGGGCTGATCAGATCGATGTCGGCGACGCGATCGACCTCATCATCGTCGGCGACGCCGCGGTCGCAATTGCAGAAGCCACGCTTGGCGCGCACGTAAAGCTCAGTGCCCGCGCAGGCCCCGTCGCAGCGGAACGCGCGGCCGGCGGGCCAGCCGTCGCGCGGGAACGGCCATGCGATTTCGCGCCAGCCCGCCGATTCCGCCGCCGGCGCCAGCCGATAGGCCCCGACGCCGGACACACCGAGCGCGATGGCCACAGCTGCAATTGCCGCCCCGCGCCGCATCGTCAGTTCCTCGGCAGGCCGGCTGCCACGCGCGCCGGTCCGGTCAGCTCGAGGATATGCAGGCCGGTGTTGGCGCGGTCGACGATGTAGATGTAGCCGCGATCGTCCGTCTCGACATTGTTGGTCTGGATCGCGACCTTGCAGCGCTCGCCGCCCTCGACGGGAATGCAGCGCTTGTCGGTGGCCTGCGTGATCGCGGGGATGAAATAGCCGACCTCCTTCGGATGATAGGGATCGCGGATGTCGAGCGCGCGCACGCCGGCATTGAAGAAGGCGATGAAGGCCATCTTCTTGTAATAGACCGGCGCCATGCTCTCGTTCGAGGAGTGCGAGCCGAAGCGGCCGCCGCGCTGGCAGAACTGTCCGCCCGCTTCCGGCACGGTGTAGCTCGAGATCATCATCGGCCGCGTCTCGGTGGTGACGTCGGCAAACCACACCATCTGCCGCGCCTCGCCGCATTCGTTCAAGATCGCCTCGTCGACGATCATGACGATGTCGCGGGTCTTGCCGTCCTTGTCCTCGGCGAATTCGGTGACCGGCATGTCGAGCATCGGGAACGTCGTATGCGCGCCGTTGAAGGCGGACATCGGCATGCGCGAAATCTCGGGATAGCGCAGATTGTCCGGCGTCGGCTCCTTCGGCCCGTTCAGCAACTTGTCGCGATCGACGATCTGCAAAATGCCGCCCTTGTTGGTGCCATAGCCGAAGAACACGCGATTGCCGTCGGGTCCGGTCGAGATCGGCCCGTGCAATTCGGTCGGCACGGCGCCGGTCGAGCCGGGCTCCTGGCCGGGCAGGCCAAAGTCGCGGATTTTCTGCGGATGCGCGGGATCGCTCAGGTCGTAGACCTGCGTCATGCGCCGCGTGCGCCAGTCCGGCGCGCCGGAGACGAGAAAGGCGATGCCGGTGTCGCACTCCCACCAGCTCTTGTGGGTGTCCTTCAGCCCGCCGATGCGGGTAACGAGCACGGGATTTACGGTGTCGGCGACGTTCCAGATCTCATGCGCCTCGCTGCCGAAGGTGCGGAGCATATAGACCGCATTGGGATCGCCCTTCGGCAGCGACTTGCCGTCGCAAACCCGTACCATCTGCGCGCCGCCGGATTCGTACTTGCCTTCCTGGCCCGGCAGATGCCGCAGATATTTTGGACGCGCGGGATCGGTGACGTCGACGATGGACGTTCCGTTCGGTTCGGCCTGCCCCGTCATCGGGTTGACGGGCGCGGGCACGTCGTCGGTCCCGCCGTGATGGCCGATATAGGCAATCCAGCGATCGCCCTGGTGGTGGATGGTCGGCTGGTACGCGCTGCGCGCCTGCAGGTCGTTGGTGCCGACCAGCTTCATATTGGACGCTTCCGGCGGCGCGCCGATGGTCTGCTTCTGTTGTGCCTGGGCCGTGGTGCTGCAGGCGAAAAGGACAAGACCTGCAGCGAGTGAGAAGCAACGGAACATCAAAGCTCTCCCGGAACCAATCTGCGTTGGCTGAGCTTCAAGGCTAGCACAGCCATTTCCGGGCGCCAAAGACACCATCTTGACATGCAACCATTTGGTTGCCTATTATCGCCGCCATGGATGAGGTCTTCAAAGCGCTCGCCGATGCGTCACGACGGTCGCTGCTGGACAGGCTTCACGCCAAGAACGGCCAGACGCTGAACGAACTCTGCGAGGGCCTCGCGATGACGCGCCAGGCCGTGACCAAGCATCTTGTCATTCTCGAAGAGGCCAATCTGGTCACGACCATCAGACATGGCCGCGAGAAGCTGCATTACCTCAATCCGGTGCCGATCCATCAGATCGGCGAACGCTGGATCAGGAAATTCGAGCGCGGCAAGCTCGTCGCGCTCGGCGAGTTGAAACGTCAGTTGGAGAAGCGCGATGAGTAAGCCCCAATTCGTCTATGTGAGCTATATCGAGACCACGCCGGAAAAGCTGTGGGAGGCGCTGACGTCGAGCGAATTCACCAGGCAATACTGGTTCGGCGCCGAGGTCAGGTCGGACTGGAAGGTCGGCTCACCCTTCGCGCTCACGCTCGACGGCGAGGTCACCGATTCCGGCGAGATACTGGAGGCCGATCCGCCGCGCCGCCTGTCCTACAGCTTCAAGCACCAGAAGTTCGAAGAGCTGCGCGGCGAGCCGATATCGCGCGTCGTCTTCACGATCGAACCGTTCGGCTCGCTCGTGCGTTTGACCGTGTTGCATGACGGCTTCGTCGAGGGCGGCAAATATCTCGGCGCCGTCTCCAACGGCTGGCCGGCGATCCTGTCCCAGCTCAAGAGCCTGCTCGAGACCGGCAAGCTGCTCGGCATTCCACGCGCGGCCCTCAACAAGGGATTCGACGCAAAATGAACCTCGATCAGTTCAAACCGCTGACGGTCTACACTATCTACATCGTCTCCACGCCGGAGAAGGTGTGGGAAGCGCTGACCTCGGCCGAGTTCAGCAGGAAGTACTTTTTCGGCTTTGCTGTGGAGATGGAACGGAGACTCGGCGGCAGTTTCACCGTGCGCGCGCCTGACGGTTCCGAGCACATCTCCGGTGAAGTCTTCGAATACGATCCGCCGAACAAGCTGACGGTGACATGGAACGTCAACTGGCCCGACCTCGTCGCAAAGCTCGGCACCACGCTCGTCACCTACGAGATCGAGCAAGCCGGCGAGGCCGTCCGCCTCACCATGAGCGAACGCCACGACCGCGCGCTCAGCGACGACATCCTCTCCGGCGGCCGCACCGGCTGGCCCGCGATCCTGTCGGGACTGAAGAGTTTGCTGGAAACCGGCAAGGCGCCGCAGATCAAAATGACACCGCCAGCGCAGATGCTGGCGGCGTTGAAGGCGATGGGGATCAAGACGCCGTAGCGGCCGAAATCGGCGCTGTTATCGCTTCTTCTTCACCGGCGGTTGAATCTCGTCGATCTTGCGACGGCAATCCCCTTCCGAGTCGTGCGGGCCCGAGACGAAGGTCCCGCTGACCTTGATCGCGTACCAGCCTGACTCCACGCCGAGCCGGAGCGCTTCGTCTGTCTTGACGTGCCGTGGGGAGAGAGTTTGCATCATGTGCTTTCGGTTGGCGTTCGATCTCGTATCGAATCGCTGTGGAATTTTTCAGGCGTCCGCGGCACGCCTGCTGCGTCCGGCTCGCCCGCGGGAAGTGGCAATAGGCGCGACGATCGCCGTTACGACGTCGCGATGAAAAGGCTCCGCCGGTGCGAAGAATGAATCGTTTCAAGTCGCGCGTGGATCGTCGTGACGCAGCGTGTGCGCAGAGACGACCGCTCTTTCCGACATTGGCGCACCGTGCGCGCAATCGCCGCAATTAGCTATCGTTTTCTCGCCCGCGCCGCGCTTTTGAAGCGCCAAATGCCGCTCTCGATCGAATAAGGCCGTGAATGCCTTGTGTTCGATCGCTTCGTAGCCATGTTGGGAGCTTAGCCAAGAGAAAGAAGTTCGTATGAAGCTCCGCGTCGGGTTCGAGATGCTGTACGAGTTCCCGCAGCCGACGCCTATGATCATGGTGTTGGGCACGCACTTCACGCGCGCCTCAGATATCGTCGTGCCCGACCTGCTGACCACCCGACCTTCGGTGGCGATCAATCCCTATCGCGACCTCTTCGGCAATTGGTGCAGCCGCATCGTTGCGCCGGCCGGCGCCTTCCGTCTTGCCGGCGATGGCGTCGTTCGCGACAGCGGCCTGCCCGACCCGGTGTTTCCGAACGCGTTTCAGCACGCCGTCGAAGCGCTGCCGGCCGACACGCTCGTCTATCTGCTCGGCAGTCGCTACTGCGAGACCGATCGCCTGTCGGATATCGCATGGAAGTTGTTCGAACAGACGCCGCCGGGCTGGGCGCGGGTCCAGGCCATCTGCGATTTTGTTCATCGCCACATCACGTTCGGCCATGAGCACGCACGCGCGACCAAGACGGCCCGGGAAGCCTACGACGAAGGCAAGGGTGTGTGCCGTGACTATGCCCATCTCGCCATCGCGTTCTGCCGCAGCATGAACATTCCGGCGCGTTACTGCACCGGCTATCTCAGCGACATCGGCACCCCACAGCCGTGGCCTGCTGGAGATTTCGCCGCCTGGTTCGAGGCTTTCGTCGGTGGAAGCTGGCACATGTTCGATCCGCGCAACAACACGCCGCGGATCGGTCGCGTGCTGATCGCGCAGGGGCGCGATGCCGCAGACGTCCCGATCGTCCAGACCTTCGGTCCGAATACCCTGCTCAATTTCAAGGTATGGACCGACGAGGTTGCCTGATGACAGACAGCACCCCTGCACTCACCGCCGATGAGTTTGCGTCCTTGGCCCTGGTCGGCAAGGGTCAAGACGACATTCCGCACGCGCACGGCGAACGTCTGGCCAATTTGGGTTATGCGATCAGGCGGCTCGGCGAACTCGAGCTGACCTCATCCGGCGCTCGCCGCCTGGCAACGGGCGAATAGCTCGCTTCCGTTGCGTCCGGCTTCCCCTTTACGTCACCGGCACCACCAACCGCCGGTAAAGGTGCCATGTCGCATGTCCGAGCACGGGCAGCGTCACGACCAGTCCGAGAAAGTACGGCAGCGCCGAGACGATCAGCAGCATCACGATCACCGCGGCCCACGAGATCATCGGCAGCGGGCTGGTCACCACCGCGCGTACGCTCGTCACCATGGCGGTGACGAAATCGACCTCGCGGTCGAGCAGCAGCGGAAACGACACCACCGTCAGCGAGAACAAAATCAGCGACAGCGCGGCACCGACCGCGTTGCCGATGACGAGGAACAGCAGGCCCTCATTCGTCGTCAGCACCACCGTCATGAATTCCTGCAAGCTCGAGAACGAGGCGTGCAGGCCGAGCAGCAGCGCGATGAGCAGCCGCACCTGGTACATCCAGATCACGAACACGAACAGCGTGACGAAGGCCATCCAGCCGATCTCGCTGCGCGCGCGTATCGCCGACCAGATGGCGCCGAAGGAGACCGGCTCGCCGCACTCGCGGCGGCGGCTGACCTCGTACAGACCGATCGCCACGAACGGCCCGATCAGCGCAAAGCCGGCCGCAAGGGGATAGACGAGATAGACCATGCCGAAGGCCGTGAGGCAGAGCATGATGGCGATACCGCCGCCTGCGTAGAGCGCGCCGAAGCAGAGCCCGTAGAGCGGCAGCGCCTGGAAATCGCGCAAACCCTCGACCAGCGCCTCGGCGATGTCGGTCGCCACCACGGGACGCACCACTGGATCGACTTTGCCCGAGATCGACATGCGGCTCCTCTCCTCGTCACCGGCACGATCTCCGTCGCGCGCGATCCCGATATTAGCGCCCTCGCGACCTGCGCGCACGCGCGCGTTGATTGCGGGATGACGGTATCCCGGGAGGCCCGACACGCGCCCAACAGAGCCTCGCGGGCGTACTTTCCGGGGCCTCACCCGTGATGTGCGCGGCCGAAATTTTCCCCGCGGGGGCTTTTTCGGGGCGATGCCTATGGACTGAGCGGAGGGTGGTGCCGCAGATTGCATCTTCGAACCAGCACGCGCGACGACCAAATTGGACCGCCCGACCGATGAGCTTGCGTACCCGGCTACTGATACTCGTCATTGCGGCCATGCTGGTGCCGGCCATCCTCGTCGGCTTACGTTTCGTGCAAAATCGCAGCAGCGAAATCAACGCGGCCCTGGCCAATCTGACCGCGACAGCCGACGACATTGCGAGCGACCTGGACGAGAAGATTCAGGGCACCGCCCAGCTTCACTATGGTCTCGCCCGTGCACGCGACCTCGACACGCGCGACAAGGCGGCGTGCTCGGCGTTCCTGTCGGAAGTGCGCGAGGAATACCCACAGTTCACCGGGATATTGACCATCGATCCCGACGGCAGCCTGTTCTGCGATTCGCTGCGGACCAACCGCACCCTCGACCTCCGGGATCGCGCCTATTTCAAGCAGGCCCTGGTGTCGCGCGGCATCGCGCTCGAGCCGGTATTCGGCCGGCTGACCGGGCTATCGGTGCTCCAGATCGCCTATCCGGTACGATCGGAGACGGGCGCCCTGAAGCTGGTCCTGCTCGCCTCCTTCAACCTGCGCAAATTCGCGGAGTTTCACGACAAGCGGCTGCTCGGCCAGAAGGAGATCCTGCTGCTCGACAGCAAGGGAACGGTTCTGGTCGCCCCCTCCCGCGGAGGCTGGACCGAGCCGGTCGGCACCTCGATCGCGGGATCCGACCTGCTCCGCTTCGCCGCAACGCCCGACCGGAAGGCGTATCAGGAGGTGACCGATCGCGACGGCAGGACGCAGGTCTGGGCTGTCGCCGCGCGCTCGCCTTCGACCCGCGATGCCGGCCTCTACATCATGGTTGGACGGTCCAAGGACGGACTTGTCGCGGCGGCGAATCGCCGGCTCTACGAGGATGTGGCGATACTCGCGGTGGCCTCGCTGCTGCTGCTCGCGGCCGTCTGGATCCTTGCCACCGTGAGCGTCGGGCGTCAGGTCGGACGTCTCGCCACCATGGCGAAGAAGCTTGGGCTCGGAGATCTCAGCGCGCGAATTCCGCCTCCCCACCCGGGCGGCGAGCTGGGCGGATTGATGACCCTGCTCAACGGCACCGCCGAGTCGCTCGAGCAGCAACGCGCCGCCATCGCCGACCTCAGCCACAAGCTCAGCCAATCCCAGAAGATGGAAGCCATGGGCCAGCTCACCGGCGGCGTGGCGCACGATTTCAACAACCTCTTGACCGTCATTCTCGGCAACTCCGAGCATCTTGCCGACAGGCTGGCCGGCAACAAGGAATTGCACCGGATCGCCAACGACATCGCGACCGCCGCCGAGCGCGGCTCCGACCTGACGCGGAGCCTGCTCGCCTTCGCGCGCAAGCAGCCCCTGAGGCCGCGAGACATCGATATCGCCGCGAAGATTCACGAGATGGAGCAGCTGTTGCGACGGCCCCTGGGCGAGCACATCGAATGCACCTTCGCGCTCGAACCGGATGTGTGGCTGACCAGCGTCGATCCCGGCGAGCTGACAACTGCGCTGCTCAATCTCGTGCTCAACGCGCGCGACGTCATGCCGCTCGGCGGCAAGCTGACGATCGAGGCGCGCAACACCTCGCTCAGTGAATCCGACCTGGACGTCAATGGCGAGCCGCGGCCGGGCGACTACGTCATGGTGGCCGTGACCGACACCGGCAGCGGCATGACCGCCGAGGTGGCGAGCCGGGCGTTCGAGCCGTTCTTCACCACCAAGGAGGTCGGCAAGGGCACCGGTCTCGGCCTGAGCATGGTCTACGGCTTTGTGCGGCAATCCGGCGGCGTTGTGCAGATGCAGTCCGAACCGGGACAAGGCAGCGTCGTCAGGCTATTCTTTCCCCGCCTTGCGACGCCACTAAACGAGCAGCCGTCGCCCGCGGAACGGATCGTCGCCCCCGACGGAAGCGAGACCATTCTTGTCGTCGAGGACGACGACATGGTTCGGGCCTATGTCGAGAGCGAGCTGAAGACCCTCGGCTATCGCGTCATCGCGGCGTCGAACGGTCCCGCGGCTCTCGAATTGTTGCGCCACCCCGGTGACATCGACCTGCTGCTCACCGACGTCGTGATGCCGGGCGGCATGTTCGGACCGGAGCTTGCCAGGCAAGCGACCGGCTTGCGGCCCGGGCTCAAGGTGCTCTTCACCTCGGGCTACACCCAAAATCCCGTCAAGACGCCCGACGGGGTCGGCGACGCCCGCATCCTGACAAAACCGTTCCGGCGGAAGGATCTTGCCGCGATGCTGCGGTCCGCCCTGTCGGCGTCGCCGCGCTGAAATCAGGAAGAGAACGCCAGCCGGAGCGCCACGCCGAGATTGGCCGCGAACAGAGCCGCGTCGATGACGAAGATCCTGAGCATCGGACCTTTCAGCACGGGCCAGTAGGCCACCCCGACGCGCCCTCCGCGCATCAGGACCGGAAGGTTATAGGCGAACTGGCTGAAGTGGCAGGCGGCAAAGAACAGGAACAGCGCGAGCTGCGCCTCGATCGGCTGGAAGAAAGCCGGACGAGCGGCCAGAAGGTAGAACGATAAAAGCCCGATCGGCAGATTCATCCCGCCTAGGAACGCCACGCTGGCCGCCAGCGTCGGCGCGATCGGATTGCTGCGCTCTTCGCGCGGCAGGAGTATCTTCAGCGTATTGCCCTGCGCGACGCTGAACTGGATGAACGCGCCGCCGAACCAGAGTGTGTTGAGGAGCAGGACGAAATCCGAAAGGTGCATGATCATTTTCCGTAGAAGGCTTCGCTGCGCACCACACGGCCCGCATCGTCGAAATCCATGAACTCGCTGGCGCGCGTGTCGCCGAGCTGCCACCACACCGTCACGCGCGCGATCGCCTCGTCCCAGCTCCAGCTCAGGATCTTGAGGTCGGCGCTTTCGATGTGGCCATAAGCCTCGCGCCAATAAGCGCGGATGTTCTCGGCGCCGGTGACGACCGGAGAACCGGTCAGTGATAGTGCCAGAGGGCTGCGCATCTGCGCATCGTCAGCGAAATGCGCGACGACCGCGTCGATATCGACCCGGCACCAGCTCGCACACCATGCCGCGACGAAGCGCTCGGCGGCTGCGCGATCCATTGTCCGTCCGCTCATGGCGGAGCCCTCCCCTGGCTCGTTGCCGGGAAAGTGGCAAAGCTCGCACCTCATGTCAACTATGTTGACTTCAAGAATCGTCAGTTGTTGTCGGCGATCGCCCCCATGACGGCCATCCATGCCGCCGCACCCGAAGCCCCGGCACGGTCGAACGCTTCGCGCAGGACCTTGCGCTCGTGATCCGATGCCTTTTGCTCGATGCGTCGCCCGGCCTCCGTCAGGCGCAGCAGCTTGGAGCGATGCTGCTCGGGTGCCCGCTTCGACGTCAGGAGCTTGCGCTCCAGCAGCAGGTTGAGCGGCCGGTTCAGGGCTTGCTTGGAGATGCCGAGGATCTCGATCAGCGAGCCGATCGCGATATCGGGACGGCGCGCCACCACGTAGAGGATGCGGTGGTGTGGACGCGACAGGCCCTGCTTCGCAAGATATTCATCGGCCTCCAGCGTCATCCCGCGCCAGCCGTAATACATCAGCTCCAGCGCCGCATCGAGATCGTGCAGTTTCGGAAGTGAGGCGCGGTGAAGCCCCGCAGCTTGAGACGTCTTTGCCATTGTCTGAAAGAGCCTAACCTCGCGCCCGCAGCTCGCGCCGCAGCACCTTGCCCGTGGCCGTCATCGGCAGTGTCTCCGCGAACTCGACGAAGCGCGGATATTCGTGCGCGGCGAGTTGCACCTTCACGAACTCCTGGATCTCGCGCGCGAGCGTGTCGCTTGCCGCGAAGCCGGGACGCAGCACGATCCAGGCCTTGATCGATTCGGTGCGGATCGGATCGGGGATGCCGACCACCGCCGCCATCGCCACCGACGGATGCTTCATCAGCGTGTGCTCGATCTCGGACGGGCCGACGCGATAGCCGGCGGTGGTGATGACGTCGTCCTCGCGGCTGACATACCAGAAATAGCCGTCCTCATCCCGGGTACCGAGATCGCCGGTCAGCAGGAATTCGCCGGCATATTTCTTCGCCGTCGCATCCGGATTGCGCCAGTATTCGAGCATCGTGCACGGGCATGGCTGGCGCACGCCGATGATGCCGCGCTGCCCCGTGGGCAGTTCCTCGCCCTTGTCGTTGACGATGCGGACGTCGAAGCCCGGCGTCGCCTTGCCCATCGAACCCGGGCGGATCGGAAACAGGTTGGAGTTGCTGCCGATCACGAGGTTGCACTCGGTTTGGCCGAACACCTCATGCGCATCGATGCCGAACGTCTCGCGCACCCAGCCGAGCAGCTCGCCGCCGAGCGATTCACCGCCAGTGAAAATGCTGCGCAGCTTGACGCCCGGATGCTTCACGCCGGCCTGCCGCATCAGCTTCAGCGCCGTCGGCGGCAGGAAGACGTTGCGGACACCGAGGTCGGCCATCATCTCCATTGCCGCCTGCGGCTCAAACTTTCGCGCGCGGTGACCGACCAGGGGGATGCCGTGATACCAGAACGCGAACAGGCCGTTGACGAGGCCGCCGATCCACGCCCAGTCCGCCGGCGTCCACATCAGATCGCCGGGGCGCGGCAGGAAGTTGTGGCACATCTCGACATTCGGCAAGTGGCCAAGCACGACGCGATGCGCATGCAGCGCGCCCTTCGGATTGCCTGTCGTGCCTGACGTGTAGATGATCAGGGCGGGGTCATCGGCGGAGGTGTCGACGGTCGCAAAGTCCTCGGACGCGGTTTCGATCGCCGACCAGAACGGCTTTGCGCCGGCATGGACGGCGCCGCTCGTGACATAGATGTCCTGCAGATAGGGCAGCCGATCGCGGACCTTCGTGAGCTTCTCCCAGCCCGCCTCATCAGTGATGATGGCTCTTGCTTGCGAATTCGACAGGCGGAATTCCAGCGCGTCCTCGCCGAACAGCGCGAACAGCGGGATCGAGATCAGCCCGGATCGGAACGCGGCCATATGCGCGATCGGCAGTTCCAGCGACTGCGACAGGAACACCGCGACACGGTCGCCGCGCACGAGCCCATCGGCCTTCAGCACATTGGCGAAGCGGCGCGACATCTCCGCGACCTCGTCGAACGAGGTGCGCGTGGTTGCGCCGTTCTCGTCGACATAGAGCAGCGCGAGGCGGCCCGTGCCGTCGGCATGGCGGTCGCAGCACGCTTCCGCCATGTTGAAGCGCGCCGGGACGTCCCAGCGGAAGTTACGATAGAGCTCGTCGTAGGTTGCGGCTTCGGTCAGCATGGTCGTTTCCCGGCAGCGTCGTCACAGCCGGGCGTGTCCCGGCCATCCACGTTCTTGTTTCGACCTGAGTTTAAGCGCGTGGGAGCCCGGGACAAGCCCGGGCATGACGATGCGGAGGCATCCCCTAACGGCGCACCGTCTGGAAGAATTTCCTGACGTCGCCAACATACAGCTCCGGCTGCTCGAATGCGGCGAAATGCCCGCCCTTCTCCATCTCGCTCCAGTGCGTGATGTTGGGAAAGTTCGGCTCCATCCAGCGCCTGACCGGCGTGATGATCTCCTTGGGGAACACGGCCACGCCGGTCGGCACGTTGACTTTGGGCGTGGTGCGGCGCTTGCCAAAACTCTCCCAGTAGAGCCGTGCGGAGGAGGTCGCCGTCTCCGTTGCCCAATAGAGCATGACGTTGTCGAGCAGCTCGTCCTTGTCAAAAATGTTTTCGGGATGGCCGTCGCAATCGGTCCAGGCCCAGAATTTTTCCAAAATCCAGGCCGCCTGCCCGCTCGGCGAATCCGTCAGGCCATAGCCGAGCGTCTGCGGCCGCGTCGATTGCTGCTTGGAATAGCCTGAATCGAGATCGACATAATGCTTCAGGCCGGCGAGCGCGCGCTTCTCTTCCGCCGTCGGCTCGCCCTCGACCTTCGGCGCCGCGTTGAAGGCGAGCGTGATGTGGATGCCGGCGCAATGCTCGGCGTCCTGCGCGCCCAGCGATGTCGTCACCGCCGAGCCCCAATCGCCGCCCTGCGCGCCGTAGCGCGCGTAACCGAGCCGATCCATCAGCTTCGCCCAGGTCGCGGCGATACGGTCAACGCCCCAGCCGGTGGTCTTTGGCTTGGCGGAGAAGCCAAAGCCCGGCAGCGACGGACACACCACATGAAATGCATCCGCAGGATTGCCGCCATGCGCGGCAGGATCGACCAGCGGCGCGATCACCTTCTGGAATTCGACGATGGAGCCGGGCCAGCCATGGGTGATGATCAGCGGCAGCGCCGACGGCTCCTTCGAGCGCGCGTGGATGAAGTGGACGTCGAGCCCGTCGATCTCGGTGGTGAACTGCTCGAAGCGGTTGAGCTTCGCCTCACGGGCGCGCCAGTCATAGCTGTTGGCCCAGTAGGCGCAGATCTCCTGAATCCATTTCAGCGGCACGCCCTGGCTCCAGTCCTCGACCAGCTCCGCCTCCGGCCAGCGCGTGCGGGCGAGGCGGGATTTGAGGTCTGTGAGAATGTCGTCGCTGATGGCGATGCGAAACGGTTTGATGGCGCCGGTCATCGGTTGCCCCCGATTGTTTCTGCGGGAGAGAGTAGACCGGATTGCAGCGCCATCAAAGGTGCCCCTTCTCCCCTTGCGGGAGAAGGTGGCGCGAAGCGCCGGATGAGGGGTTTCGCTCCGCGGAAACTACTGCGAGAGGGTCGCCCGCGGGGAGAGCCCCCTCACCCGCCTCGCTTCGCGAGGCACTCTCTCCCGCAAGGGGAGAGGGAAGAAGCTAGCCCGTCAGCGCGGCCTTCACCACGCCGCTGGCCTTGCCGAAATCCATCTGACCGGCGTACTTCGCGCGCAACACCGCGATCACCTTGCCCATGTCCTTCATGCCGGCAGCGCCCGTCTCGGCGATGGCGTCCGCGATCGCCTTCTTCACCTCGTCGTCCGACATCTGCTTCGGCAGATAGGCCGAGATCACCGCGATCTCCTCGCGCTCCTGGGCGGCGAGCTCGGCACGGCCGCCCTTGTCGTAGAGCTCGACCGACTCCTGGCGCTGCTTGATCATCTTCTGAAAGACGCCGAGCAGGTCAGCGTCCGACAGCGGCGGCTTGCCGTTGCCGCGCGCCTCGATGTCGGCGTTCTTGATGGTCGAGTTGACCATGCGCAGGGTGGACAGCTTGCGCTCGTCCTTGGCCTTCATGGCCTCCTTGACCGCGTTGTTGATGTCGTCGCGCAGCATGATCGTGATCCCTTCGAATATCCGACGCCTGATCTAGGCCGTTCGCGGCCCCGAGACAACCGGGGCTCCCAGCCATTCGACCAGCGCCCGCGTCGTCGCCTCGGGCTGCTCCGGCTGCGGCAGATGCCCGCAACGCTCGAGGATCACCAGTCTCGCGCCCGCTATGCCCTCAGCCATCTCCTTGGAGAACGCGTTCGGAATCGTGTTGTCCTGATCGCCTGTCAGCACCAGCGTCGGGCATTTGATCGTCGCCAGCGTCGGCCGTGAATCCACCCGCGCAATGATCGCGGTCTGCTGCCGCAGATAGCCTTCGACGCCGACGTCCTCGCCCTGCTCGTGCACGAGCTTCCGAATGCCGGCATCGTCGTGGCGCGAGGGATGCACCAGCTCGGGAAACATCTCCTCGCGCGCCGCGCTCAGCTCGCCGCGCCTCGCCCGTTCCATCAGGCCACGGCGGCGCGCGGTCGCTTCCGGTGTATCGGGCCGGGCCTGGGTGTTGATCAGCGCGAGCTTCAAAACCCGCTCGGGCGCCTGGCGCATGATCTCGAGCGCGATATAGCCGCCCATGGAATGGCCGGCGAGCGCGAAGCGCGGCGGGGCCTCGCCCAGCACGCGCCGGGCGATCGCCGCCATGCTGTCGTCGCGGATATGGTTGGCAATCATCACCGGGCCGAACCGCCAGAGCGCGGGGACCACCGGGGCGTAGATCCGGGCCGAGGAGGCCAACCCCGGAACCAGCAGAAGCGGGGTGGTCTGGTCCATTATTGCCTCGCGAGCCCAGGAAATTGGCGGAAATTATCCTGCCAAGCTTAAGTGCCTGAGGAGACCTGTCAAATATGCAAAAACGCATGTGAATCGGCGCTCGTCCGCTTTGACGGCGGCGCCGGCCCGGACTATGAACCGGGCTCATGACACAACATGACAACGATACCGCCTGGCCGGACCACAAACCGACCGCGCTCCTCGTGCTCGCCGATGGCACGGTGCTCGAAGGCTTCGGTCTCGGCGCAGAAGGCCATGCCGTCGGTGAGGTCTGCTTCAACACCGCGATGACCGGCTATGAGGAGATCCTCACCGATCCCTCCTACGCCGGCCAGCTCATCACCTTCACCTTCCCGCATATCGGCAATGTCGGTACCAACGAGGAAGACATCGAGACGGTGAACATGGCCGCGACGCCGGGCGCGCGCGGCGTGATCCTGCGCACCGCGATCACCGATCCCTCGAACTACCGCGCCACCAAGCATCTCGACGCCTGGCTCAAGGCCCGCGGCATCATCGGCCTGTCCGGCATCGACACCCGCGCATTGACCGCGCTGATCCGCAGCAAGGGCATGCCCAACGCCGTGATCGCGCATGCCAGGAACGGCGAGTTCGACCTGCATGGCATGAAGGAAGAAGCGCGCGAATGGCCGGGCCTCGAGGGCATGGACCTGGTGCCGATGGTCACCTCGGGCCAGCGCTTCACCTGGGACGAGACGCCCTGGCTGTGGGACAAGGGTTTTGGCCGCCAGGACAAGCCCGAGTTCAACGTCGTCGCCATCGACTACGGCATCAAGCGCAACATCCTGCGCCTGCTCGCCGGCGTCGGCTGCAAGGTGACGGTGGTGCCGGCGACGACCTCATCGGAAGACATTCTGGCGATGAAGCCGGACGGCGTGTTCCTGTCCAACGGCCCCGGCGATCCGGCCGCGACGGGCAAATACGCGGTGCCGGTGATCCGGGACGTGATCAAGTCGGGCACACCGACCTTCGGCATCTGCCTCGGTCACCAGATGCTCGGCCTCGCCGTCGGCGCCAAGACCAAGAAGATGCATCAGGGCCATCACGGCGCCAATCATCCCGTGAAGGACGAGACCACCGGCAAGGTCGAGATCACCTCGATGAACCACGGTTTTGCGGTGGACGAGGCGACGCTGCCGAAGGGCGCGACGCAGACCCACATCTCGCTGTTCGACGGCTCCAATTGCGGCATCCAGCTCGACGGCAAGCCGGTGTTCTCGGTGCAGTACCACCCCGAGGCCTCTCCCGGCCCGCGCGACTCGCACTATCTGTTCCAGCGCTTCGCGGATCTGATGCGGCAGAAGAAGAGCGCGTAACGCCGGCTCTCCTGCAATTGCCTTGACGACATCGAGCCCGGGCCTTGACCCGGGCTCTTGTCATTCCGGGCTCGACGCTGCGGTTCGCCCGGACACAAGGTACGTCGTCTCACGCCCCTCGTTGATTCCTGCTACGCTCACGCAGGAGCCCTGCCATGTCCGCTGTCCGCGACAATGCCGAGCCACTCGCCATCGTGTTCGAAGATGACGGGCTCGTGCCGAACAACAACCTTCCCTTCCTGGTCTATCAGGGTGCGGTGAAGCTCGATTCCAGGCGTCCCGAGGCGACCATCGAAAATCTGTTCGAAGCGAACAACTGGGGCGGCACGTGGCGCAACGGCGTCTACGACTATCTGCACTATCACGCGACGGTGCATGAGGTGCTCGGCGTCGCGCGCGGCAGTGCCCGCGTGCGCTTCGGCGGCGATCATGGCCAGGAGCTGGAGATCAAGGCGGGCGACATTGCGATCCTGCCGGCCGGCACGGGGCATCAGTGCATCAGGGCGAGCGACGATTTCTGCATCATCGGCGCCTATCCGCCGGGATCGAACATGGTGGTGACGCGGGCAACGCCGGAAAACCACGCCAAAGCACTGAAGACGATTCCCGAGGTCGCGCTGCCGCCGGCCGATCCGGTGACGGGCAAGGATGGGGCGTTGATGCGGCTGTGGCGGTAGTCGCAAGCAAGGTGCCGTAGGGTGGGCAAAGCGGAGCGTGCCCACCGATCAGTTCAAGCCGCAAGGATAGATGGTGGGCACGGCGCGCAAGAAGCGCGCCTTTGCCCACCCTACGCAGTCGCGTACCCCCTACGCCTCGTTGCCGCCCTCCTGGCGGGTGGCCTCGAACAGGAACCATGTCCGGCGCTCGGTCTCGTCGATGAAGTTTTCGAGGATGCTGGCGCTGGCGACATCGCCGGCGTCGTCGCAGACCTCGTGCGCCTTGCGCATCGCGCTCGCGACGTGCTTGTTGTCCTGCATCAGCTCGCGCAGCATCTCGCGCGGCGGGACGTAGTCCTCGTTGTTGTCCTTGATGGTCTGGAGCTTGGCGACCTGGCCGATCGACTTCAGCGTGGTGCCGCCGATCTTGCGGACGCGTTCGGCGAGCTGGTCGGTGGTGGCGAAGATCTGGTCGGACTGCTCGTCGAGCAGCAGATGATAGTCGCGGAAATGCCGGCCGCTGATGTGCCAGTGGAAATTCTTGGTCTTCAGATAGAGCGCGAACGCATCGGCCAGAAGCACGTTGAGCGCCTCAGAGACCTTCTTGACCCCATCGGGCGACAGATCGGTGGGGGTATCGAGATCGGGCGAGACCTTGGTGGGGGCTTTGCTCACGGGAAACCTTCCTGTTAGGACGCGGACATTGACGGCGCGCCGTCGCACCCCTAACGCAAGGCGGGCAGCGCCAGTTCCTTGACAGGAACCGTTTGGCCGGGACCTACGAATACCATGGACGATTGGATCGATTATTACGACTCCACGCATACGATCTATGTCAGCAAGCTGCATCGCGACTTGCACTTCCAGATCATCGCGCGGGACATCATCGGCTACATCTCGTCGCCCGAGGCGACCGTGCTCGACTATGCCTGCGGCGAGGCGCTGTCGGCGAGCCAGGTGGCCGCGGCCTGCGGCAAGCTGATTCTCGCCGAGCCCGCCCCCGGCGTGCGTGGCCGGCTGATCGCGCGATTTGCCCCGAACACCAAGATCCGCGTCCGCTCCCTCGACGACGTCCGCAAAATGCAGGACCAGTCGATCGACCTCGCGGTGATGAACTCGGTCGCGCAATACATGACGCCGGACGAGCTCGATGCCGCGCTTGTCAACATCCGGCGATTGCTGACCCCGTCCGGCAAGCTCGTGCTCGGAGATATCTTGCAGCCCAATGTCGGCATGTTCAGGGATGTGATGGCGCTGCTCAGCTTCGGCCTGCGTCACGGCTTCCTGAAGGACGCGCTGATCGGGCTGATCAGCACCGCGCTGTCAGATTACCGTCATCTGCGCACGCGCATCGGGCTTCAGCGCTATGGCGAGGACGAGATCGTCGCCAAGCTGACCGCGGCGGGCTTCGCTGTCCAGCGCGCCCACACCAATATCGGCCATAATCGCTGGCGCATGACCTTCATCGCGCGGCCGCCTCTGGTCCGTTAAGCATAATGACTGCCCGAGGTGGCTTGTCACACGCCGATAGGTAAAGATCGTCGCGGCCCGGTGGCGGAAGCGTCTACGCGAGGGCGGTGCAACGCTCTTCATCCTGGTTCAAATCCAGGCCGGGTCTCCAGCCTTCGCTGGCTCCGCCAGCTTCGGCTAGGCAAGCCGTATCGTGCGAAGGCTGCCTCGGCGAAGCCCGAAGGGCGAAGACGGGCACGCTTCGACGGACCGCCCAAAGCGAATTCTCGAAAACTCGCAAACTTCAATCCACTTCGGCCGTTTCGCACTCCGACAGCAGCTGTAGCCGGTCGGCATCCTTGGCTGCGGAGCTGAGGACAGCATCGAGCAGCCCCGGAAAGCGTGCGTCCAGATCCTCGCGGCGGAGCCGCATGAAGCGGTTGGTCCCCGCCACGCGCGTCAGCATCAGGCCGCACTCGCGCAGCTTGGCGAAGTGGTAGGCGAGGTTGGATTTGCCGGAAAGGCCGCTGAAGTCGCCACAGCAGAGCTCGCTGCTGACACGTTCCTGCTGGGCGAGCTGATAGACGATGGCCAACCGGATCGGATCGCTGAGGCAATCCAGAACCATCGGCAGCTCGATCTGCTCGCGGGTGGGATGAAGGGGCGTGCGGCTCATGGTCCGGAATCATAGCAAACTGGCCGCGATGTTCAATAGTTCTTGAACCAATTGACTTCTCGACCCTCGCATTCAATAGTTCAATAAACGTTGAACATAGGGATATCGTCCAATGAGCGTGTTCTGGCTGGCTCTCGCGGCCTTCGCGATTGGTACCGAAGGCTTTGTCATTGCAGGGCTTTTGCCGTCGATCGCCGCCGATCTTTCGATTTCCGTCCCGGCCGCCGGCCAATTGGTCACCGCCTACGCCCTCACCTATGCGGTGGGTTCGCCGATCCTGGCGGTGACGCTGAACAATATCGACCGCCGCACCGTGCTGGCCGTGGCGCTATCGACCTTCATCGCCGGCAATCTCGTCGCGACGGCGGCTTCCAGCTACGCCCTGCTGCTGGCCTCGCGCATGCTGATGGCGCTGGGCTCCGGACTATGCATGCCGACGGCGCTCGCCGTATCAGTGGCCGTCGCCGCGCCCGAACGGCGCGGCCGCGCGGTGGCGCTGGTCACCTCGGGCCTCACGGTTGCGACCGTGATCGGCGTCCCGCTCGGCAATCTCGTCGGCAGCCTGCTCGGCTGGCGCGCGACCTTTGCCATGGTGGCCTTGATCGGCGCGGTTGCGCTTGCCGGCCTGCTGCTTGGCTTGCCCCGCGGCCTGCCGCGCAACACCGCCTCGCTCAGCGAACGGCTGGCGGTGGCGCGTCACAGCAATGTCGTGATCGCGCTTCTGATCACCATCTTATGGGCGCTCGGCGGCTTCACCGTGTTCACCTATTTCGCGGTCCCACTGCGCGGCCTCGGCTTCGACGCCGCGCAGATCAGCCTCGCGCTGCTGGTGTTCGGCGGCGCCGCCGCCATCGGGAACATGCTGGGCGGTGTCCTGGCCGACCGGCTCGGGACTCTCGCCACCGCAGGCCTCGGGCTCGCCGGCATGGCGAGCGCCCTGATCCTGCATTCGCTGGTCCTGAAGTTGATGCCTGGACAGGCGCATTATGCGGTGCTGGGCGCGATCTTCCTCTGGGGCATCTCGGGCTGGGCGTTCTATCCGGCCCAGGTCGCTAGCATCATCCGGATCGAGCCGCAGGCCTCGATGATCGCACTCTCGCTCAACGCCTCCGCCATGTATCTCGGCTTTGCCATCGGCGGGGCCCTGGGTGGCGCGGTGCTGGCCACCCTTTCGCCTACTGATCTTGGCTGGATCGGCGGATCGAGCGTTGCGGCCTCGCTGCTGGTGCATCTCGCCCGTGGCTGGCAGGCACGGCCAAAACCCGTCAAAATTGCCGGTTGATGGGCGTTTTTCGGGGTTTCGCCGCCCCGAAAACTGGTCTAAGACCCACCCGCGCGCGAGGGGAGACCCCGCGCTCTCGGCTCAAGGGGACGCGCGGCAAGCGCGCCCTTTTTTTGTGCCCAAAATCCACTTCGGCGAGAGTTGATGCCCAAACGTACAGACATCACCACCATCCTGATCATCGGCGCCGGCCCCATCGTGATCGGCCAGGCCTGCGAGTTCGACTATTCGGGCACGCAAGCGGTGAAGACGTTGAAGGAGGAGGGCTATCGCATCGTCCTCGTCAATTCCAATCCGGCCACCATCATGACCGATCCGGAATTGGCCGATGCGACCTATATCGAGCCGATCACGCCCGAGATCGTCGCAAAAATCATCGAGAAGGAACGTCACGTCATTCCCGGCGGCTTCGCGCTGCTGCCGACCATGGGCGGACAGACCGCGCTGAACTGCGCGCTGTCGCTGCGCCGGCAGGGCACGCTGGAAAAGTTCGATGTCGAGATGATCGGCGCGACCGCGGATGCGATCGACAAGGCGGAAGACCGTCAGCTGTTCCGCGAGGCCATGACCAAGATCGGGCTTGAGACGCCAAAGTCGCGGCTCGCCAACGCGTCCGAGTTGAAGAAGTCCTTCCGCGACAAGCACCGGGCCGAACGCGAGAAGCTGTCGGGTGCCGCCCTCGAGGAACACGAACGGCAATGGGTGCTCGGCGAAAGCGACCGCCGCAAGCGCTACCAGGAGTATGCGCTCGGCCAGGCGCTGATGGCGCTGTCCGAGATCGGCCTGCCCGCGATCATCCGTCCCTCCTTCACGATGGGCGGCACCGGCGGCGGCATTGCCTACAACAAGGAAGAGTTCCTCGACATCATCGAGCGCGGCCTGGATGCGTCTCCGACCAACGAAGTGCTGATCGAAGAATCCGTGCTCGGCTGGAAAGAGTACGAGATGGAGGTCGTGCGCGACAAGAAAGACAATTGCATCATCGTCTGCTCGATCGAGAACCTCGATCCGATGGGCGTGCACACGGGCGACTCCATCACGGTCGCGCCGGCGCTGACGCTGACCGACAAGGAATACCAGATCATGCGCGACGCCTCACTCGCGGTGCTGCGCGAGATCGGCGTCGAGACCGGCGGCTCCAACGTGCAGTTCGGCGTCAATCCCGAAGACGGCCGCATGGTCGTGATCGAGATGAACCCGCGCGTGTCGCGGTCGTCCGCATTGGCCTCGAAGGCCACCGGCTTTCCGATCGCAAAGGTCGCCGCCAAGCTCGCGGTCGGCTACACGCTGGATGAAATCGCCAACGACATCACCGGCGGCGCGACGCCGGCCTCGTTCGAGCCGACCATCGACTACGTCGTCACCAAGATTCCGCGCTTCGCCTTCGAGAAATTCCCGGGCGCGTCGACCACGCTGACCACGTCGATGAAGTCGGTCGGCGAAGTGATGGCGATCGGCCGTACCTTCCAGGAGAGCCTGCAGAAGGCGCTGCGCGGACTCGAGACCGGCCTCACCGGGCTCGACGAAATCGAGATCGAGGGGCTAGGCCAGCACGACGACAAGAACGCGATCCGCGCCGCGCTCGGCACGCCGACGCCGAACCGGCTGCTCCAGGTCGCCCAGGCCATGCGGCTCGGCTGGTCGAACGAAGATATCTTCAACTCCTGCAAGATCGATCCGTGGTTCCTCAGCGAGATGCGCGGCATCGTCGACATGGAGGAGAAGGTCCGGAAGAACGGCCTGCCGGGCAACGCCTTCGGCATGCGAACGCTCAAGGCCATGGGCTTCTCCGATGCGCGGCTCGCTGTGCTCGCCGAGACGACGGAAGCTGACGTGACGGCGAAGCGCCACGCGCTCGGTGTCCGCCCCGTCTACAAGCGCATCGACACCTGCGCGGCCGAGTTCGCGTCGCCGACCGCCTACATGTATTCGACCTATGAGGCGCTGTTTGCGGGCGCGCCCGCGGACGAGAGCTCGCCGTCCGACAAGAAGAAGGTCATCATCCTCGGCGGCGGGCCCAATCGTATCGGCCAGGGCATCGAGTTCGACTATTGCTGCTGTCACGCCTGCTTCGCACTGCATGACGCCGGCTACGAATCCATCATGGTCAACTGCAATCCCGAGACGGTGTCGACCGACTACGACACCGCCGACCGGCTCTATTTCGAGCCGCTCACCGCCGAGGACGTGCTGGAGATCATCGCGAAGGAGCGCACCAACGGCACGCTGCACGGCGTGATCGTGCAGTTCGGCGGCCAGACCCCGCTGAAGCTGGCGCGTGCGCTGGAAGCTGCCGAAGTGCCGATCCTCGGCACCTCGCCCGACGCCATCGACCTTGCCGAAGACCGCGATCGCTTCAAGCGCGTGCTCGACAAGCTCCGGCTGAAGCAGCCGAAGAACGGCATCGCCTATTCGGTCGAGCAGGCGCGCCTGGTCGCAACCGATCTCGGCCTGCCGCTGGTGGTGCGCCCGTCCTACGTGCTCGGCGGCCGCGCGATGCAGATCATCCGCGAGGAGAACCAGCTCAGCGACTATTTGCTCGGCACGCTGCCGGAGCTGGTGCCGGCCGACGTCAAGGCACGCTACCCGAACGACAAGACCGGGCAGATCAACACCGTGCTCGGCAAGAACCCGCTGCTGTTCGACCGCTATCTCTCAGATGCAACGGAGATCGACGTCGACTGCCTCTGCGACGGCAAGGACACCTTCATCGTCGGCATCATGGAGCACATCGAGGAAGCCGGCATCCATTCCGGCGACAGCGCCTGCTCGCTGCCGCCGCACTCGCTCGATGCCAGGATGATCGAGGAGCTGGAGCGGCAGACGCGTGAGCTGGCGCTCGGCCTCGACGTCGTCGGCCTGATGAATGTGCAGTACGCGATCAAGGACGGCGAGATCTATGTGCTCGAAGTCAATCCGCGCGCCTCGCGCACGGTGCCCTTCGTCGCCAAGGTGGTCGGCACGCCGGTCGCCAAGATCGCAGCGCGCATCATGGCCGGCGAGAAGCTCGCCGACTTCAAGCTGAAGAAGGCGGACTTCAAGCATGTCGGCGTGAAGGAATCGGTGTTTCCGTTCGCCCGCTTCCCCGGCGTCGACACGGTGCTCGGCCCCGAGATGCGTTCGACCGGCGAGGTCATGGGCATCGACAGCTCCTTCGCGATAGCCTTTGCCAAGAGTCAGCTCGGCGGCGGCACGCGGGTGCCGCGCAAGGGCACGGTGTTCGTCTCGGTTCGCGAGAGCGACAAGACGCGCATCGCCGAGGCCGTTCGCGAATTGCATTCGCTCGGCTTCAAGGTGCTGGCGACATCGGGCACGGCGCGCTTCCTGACCGATCAGGGCATCCCGACCGAGAGGGTCAACAAGGTGCTTGAGGGACGGCCGCACATCGTCGATGCCATCACCAATGGCGACGTCCAGCTCGTCCTCAACACCACCGAGGGCCCGCAGGCGCTCGCCGACAGCCGTTCGCTGCGGCGCGCGGCCCTCTTGCATAAAGTGCCGTATTACACCACTCTTTCCGGGGCCGTGGCGGCCGCGCAGGGCATCCGCGCCTATCTGGGCGGGGACCTTGAGGTTCGTACCCTGCAGAGCTACTTTTCGGAAACCTGATCGCTAGCAACGGCGACGCTTCCGCTAAGTGACTGGCAATGAAGCCACAATGGCCGGAGGAACTGTCCGGCCGTTGTGGTTGTTCTGTTCCGGCGCCAGACCCACATAACCGTTCCGGTGGCCGTATATTCAGCCCCGGAAGTACTGACGAATCAAGGTTGCCGCGCCCTGTGTCTTGCCGGGGCGCGCGGCCGAAGGACGAGAGAAGAGATGGAAAAGGTTCCGATGACAGCGGGCGGCTTTGCCGCGCTCGGGGAAGAATTGAAGAAGCGCCAGTCCGAGGACCGTCCGCGCATCATCGAGCATATTGCGGAAGCGCGCTCGCACGGCGACCTGTCGGAGAACGCGGAATATCATGCCGCGAAGGAAGAGCAGTCCCACAATGAGGGCCGCATCGCGGAGCTCGAGGACAAGCTCGCGCGCGCCGACATCATCGATATTTCCAAGCTGTCCGGCGACACCATCAAGTTCGGCGCCACTGTGACGCTGGTCGACGAGGACACCGAGAAGAAGACGGTGTGGCAGATCGTCGGCGAGGTCGAGGCCGACGCCAAGAAGGGCCGGATCTCCATCACCTCGCCGCTCGCGCGCGCGCTGATCGGCAAGAAGAAGGGTTCGACCGTCGAGGTCAACGCCCCCGGCGGCGCCAAGGCGTATGAGATCACCAAGGTAGAGTGGCGGTAAGGATTTGCCGCCAGGCGTGATGATGTTTCGAGAAGGCCGCGCCCTGCGCGGCCTTTTTGTTTCGGGGTATTGCCGAGTGCTGTGTGCCTCTCCCCGTAAGAACGGGGAGAGGCAGAAGACCTACCTTCTTCCCTTCACGTCCAGCGGCACCGCCGCCTCGTATTTCGAGTTGTGCAACACCAACGACGTCCGCACGTTGCGGACATGCGGCGCCGCGGTCAGGTGGGTGACGAAATCCTGGAAGGTGGCCATGTCCGGAGCGACGCATTTCAGGATGAAATCGACCTCGCCCGACAGCATCCAGCATTCCCGCACCAGGGGCTCGGCGCGGACGAACTCCTCGAAGGCGCGCAAATCCGCCTCGGCCTGGCTGGACAGGTGCACCGCGGCGAACACGGTGACGTCGAAGCCGAGCTTGCGGGCGTCGAGCAGGCCGCGATAGCCGTGGATATAGCCCTCCTCCTCCAGCGCGCGGACGCGGCGGAGGCAAGGTGGCGGCGAGATGCCGACGCGCTTGGCCAGCTCGACATTCGTGATTCGACCGTCGGCCTGGACCTCGGTGAGAATTTTCAGGTCGATCTCGTCTAGGTTCCGCGACACGTGATTGGAACTCCTGGCCTTTGCGGCTGTATTGGTGGATTTGACGCAATC
Organism: Bradyrhizobium sp. 61; assembly: GCF_023073075.1. Lineage (NCBI taxonomy): Bacteria > Pseudomonadati > Pseudomonadota > Alphaproteobacteria > Hyphomicrobiales > Nitrobacteraceae > Bradyrhizobium > Bradyrhizobium sp. 61. The sequence continues at coordinate 51,291 of NZ_JADPIU010000068.1, forward strand.
CTCATAGCCAGTCCGCAGCAATTGCGCAATTTTATTGCGCGTGCAGCGCAATCGACTTTTGTTCCCTGTTGGAAAAATCCGCCGACAGGGAATGCAATTCTTGCATAGCTCACCAGAAGGCTTAGATTAGCTCTGATATTTCAGCGCTTCCGCGAGGCCTCCCGGCACGTTCCGCACCCGCGCTGCAGATCCCCCGTGAAAGGCGTCCGTCAAAATGTCTGCCACTGTTCATGCAAAGGTCGTCATTATTGGCTCCGGCCCCGCCGGCTACACGGCGGCGATCTACGCCGCGCGCGCAATGCTCGAGCCGATCCTGATCCAGGGGATCCAGGCGGGCGGCCAGCTCACCATCACCACCGACGTCGAGAACTATCCGGGCTTCGCCGACGTGATCCAGGGCCCCTGGCTGATGGAGCAGATGGAGAAGCAGGCGGTCCATGTCGGCACCAAGATCGTCTCCGACCTGGTCACCAAGCTGGAGACGACGCAGCGGCCGTTCCGCCTCACCTGCGACAGCGGCGACGTCTATCTCGCCGACGCCGTCATCCTCGCCACCGGCGCGCAGGCGCGCTGGCTCGGGCTGCCGTCGGAAACGAAATTCCAGGGCGGCGGCGTGTCGGCCTGCGCCACCTGCGACGGCTTCTTCTACCGCAACAAGGAAGTCGTGGTGGTCGGCGGCGGCAATACCGCGGTCGAAGAAGCCCTGTACCTCACCAACCATGCCTCGCAGGTCACCATCGTGCATCGCCGCGATCACTTCCGCGCCGAACGCATCCTGCAGGAGCGTCTGTTCAAGCACCCGAAGATCAAGGTGGTCTGGGACTCGGCGGTCCACGAGATCTGCGGCACCGAAAACCCGAACAAGGTCACCCATGTCCGCCTCAAGAACGTCAAGACCGGCGCGCTCACGGACGTGAAGACCGACGGTGTCTTCATCGCCATCGGCCATGCGCCGGCGACCGAGCTCGTGAAGGACCAGGTCAAGCTGAAACGGTCGGGCTATGTCGAGGTCGCCCCTAACTCGACCGCCACCTCGGTGCCTGGCCTGTTCGCCGCCGGCGACGTCGCCGACGAGACCTATCGTCAGGCCGTGACGGCTGCCGGCCTCGGCTGCATGGCAGCTCTCGAAGCCGAACGTTTCCTGGCCCTGCGCGCCAGCGAGCGCGCTGCAGCGGAATAAAGATCATGCCTCGAACACGCGACGGATTTACGGATATGGATTGGGACAAGCTGAAGGTGTTTCACGCGGCGGCGGAAGCGGGCAGCTTCACGCATGCGGGCGAGCAGCTCGGCCTGTCGCAATCGGCGGTGTCCCGCCAAGTGTCGGCGCTGGAGCAGGAGCTCTCGGTCTCGCTGTTCCACCGCCACGCCCGCGGCCTGATCCTCACCGAGCAGGGCGACCTGCTGTTCCGCACCGCCCATGACGTGTTCATGCAGCTGCAGGCGGCGCGCGCCAAGCTGACCGACAGCCGCGAGCGGCCGAGCGGCGACCTCAAGATCACCACGACGCCTGGCGTCGGCATCAACTGGCTGATCCCGCGGCTCGGCGAGTTCACTGCGCTCTATCCGGAGATCCGGATCTCGCTGATCGTCACCGACGAGGAGCTCGACCTGTCGATGCGCGAGGCGGACGTCGCGATCCGCACCCGCAAGCCGACGCAGCCGGATCTCATCCAGCGCAAGCTGTTCGCGATGGGCTTCCACGCCTATTGCTCGCCGGATTACATCAAGCGCTTCGGCACGCCGCGCACGCTCGAGGAGCTCGACTCCCACCGCATCATCACGCTCTCCGACGGCAACTTCGCGCCGCATCTTCAGAACCGCAACTGGCTGGTCGAAGCCGGCCGCAACGGCTCTGGTCCGCGCGAGGCCTATTTCAGAGTGAACAACATCCTCGGCCTTGTCCGCGCCTGTCAGCAGGGCCTCGGCATCGCGGCGCTGCCGGACTATCTGATCGAGGAACAGAGCCGCCTGGTGCAGCTGTTCGGAGAATCGGATTCGATCCAGCTCGACACTTATTTCGTCTATCCCGAGGAGTTGAAGACGGTCGCGCGCGTGCAGGTGTTCCGCGACTTCGTGGTGAGCAAGGCGCAGCGCTGGCCTTCCTGATTTCCGCATGTCTGACATGCGACCTGAACGGTTGCTGCATGGCGCTTGGCAAGCCCATAATGTTTCTACGCTGAGCTTTCGCGTTGCGCATTTGTCCCCCTCCTCCAGTGGCGCGGGAGTTCAGTAATCCCTCTTGGAAGGTGATTGTGTCGGCCTCACGTGGCCAATACCTTAAGCCGGGCTCGCTTGAGCCCGGCTTTTTTTCTGTCCCATCGGGTTTCACGTTCCGCGTGTATTGACAGTTCCACGTACACCCCGCATCATTTGCGAATGATCACGAAGTCGTGCGCAATCTCGTTCAAGGCAGTCGCCTCGAAAAAAGGCCCCCATCCGGGGACCTCGGATTTTTGCGCGCGCTAACACAGCTTCGTCATCGCAAGCAAATCCCGAAACCCCGCCGCCTGGACGGGGTTTTTTCATGTGCCCTCCGTCTCAGGTTTTTTTCCCGAGAAGGAGATGGAACATGACCGGTCTACAAGATCATTTGCACGGACTCTGGCTGCCGCTGGTGACGCCGTTTCGCGACGGCGCTCTCGACGAGAGGTCGCTGCGGCGGCTGACGCGGCACTATGGCGGGCAGGCCGTCGACGGCTTCATCCTGGGGGCGACCTCAGGCGAAGGCATGACGCTGCGCGCGGCTGAGCTCGAGCGCCTCGTCGCCATCGTGCGCGACGAGATGGCGGCGGGGCGCCGCACGCTGCCGATCTGCCTCGGACTGTCGGGCGCAGACACTTCGCGGCTGAAGGAACGCCTCGACGAGACCGCGGACTGGCCGATCGACGGCTATCTGATCGCGAGCCCCTATTATGTGCGGCCCTCGCAGCGCGGGCTCCTGGCTCATTTCGAAGCTCTTGCCGATCACGCGGCGTGGCCGATCGCGCTCTACAACATCCCCTATCGCACCTCGGTCAACATCACCAACCAGACGCTGCTGCGGCTTGCCGAGCATCGGAACATCGTCGGGCTGAAGGATTGCGGCGCGAACCGGGAGCAATCCATCGCGCTCCTGCGCGACAGGCCGAAGGACTTTCGCGTGCTCACCGGCGAGGATGCGAACTACCTTGAGGCGCTCACCGACGGCGCCGACGGCGGCATCGTGCTGTCCGCCCATGTCGAGACCGCGACGTTTGCGGCCGTGTATGCCGAGGTGAAGCGAGGCAACCACGACGCGGCGCAGGCGCGCTGGCACGAGGTCGCCGAGCTGACGCGCCTGTTGTTCACCGAGCCGAGCCCGGCGCCGGCGAAGTACTGGCTGTGGCGGTGCGGCCTGATCGACAGCCCCGAAGTGCGCCTGCCGATGGTGGAAGTGAGCAGCGAGCTCGCCGCCGCGCTCGACCGCGAAATCGAGCGGCGGATGAAAGTCGCCGCGTAGCGCCTCCGCTTCCTCTCTTCACACGCACGCCGCCACCCCCTTCTCCCCGTGCGGGAGAGGGAAGGCAGAGCCGTGTCCAAACGCAACGCGTGTTCGTCACGCAGCACAACATCTCAATCCTGAAAAGAGATCGACCTATGGACATTCGTCAGTGGCGCGATGCGCTGAAGGCGGCATGGGAACGTGTTTCATATGCGAGCGAGTTATCCGACTGGCTGCGGCGCGATATCGGGTTGACCGCGGATGAGGTGAAATCGCGCGCGGACTACATCGACGAGATCAGAAGGAAATACAGCAACTGGGTTTAGCGGCGGCGCGAGTCCTTCACCCTCCCCTGGAGGGGGAGGGTCGATCGCGCGCAGCGCGAGCGGGGTGGGGTGATCTCTCCACTCGGGCACTGTTCGATGCGGGGCGACTGTCACCCCGCCCCGCTACGCATTTCGCTTCGCGCAATGCGTAGCGACCCTCCCCCTCCAGGGGAGGGTAAGAACGTGCCCCGTAGTTAACCCCGCGCGAACGCGCGCACCGCGCCGGCATGGTTAATCCGTGGTAGCACCTGTGTTCGAATGCGCCCGAAATTGCGACCCGGAATGTTAAAACATCGCGGCTATCACTGGCGCCCATAAGCGAAGAAATCGCGGGGGTGTTTTGTGAATATCCAGAATGAAGTGGCGTCGCATTACGACGCCGGACAGCAGAGCTTTACCACCGAGGACATTCTCTGGGCCGCCGGCATCTGGTCGGTGATCCTGACGCTGTCGCCGGTCATCGTGTTCTACATGCTGATGGTGGCGTAACGCGTCTCCACCGGACCAAAACGCAAAACGCGCGGACTTCCGCGCGCTTTCCGTCCGGGGAATGATTTATGAAAATTATGCCGCCTGCTTGTGCATTGCGCCGGATGCCGACGCCGTGCCGCGAATAGCCTTCACTGAACGCTCGATCGCCGCCCACAGCCTTGCGATTTCCTGGGCCGCGCGGCTCTCGGCCTGATACTCGCGCGCGCCTTCGCCGTGGCTGAGCGCCATCAGCAAATCCGAACGGTTGGTGATCTGGCCGCCCCACACCGGCGCGCGGAATTTCGCCAGCGCCTCGCGGGCGATGGTAACGATCGGGCTTTCGGACTCGTCACGGCGCGCCGGCGCACCGTTGAGCACGACCGCGTAGGGCTTGCGCGCCGCGCGGCACATCTGGATGGTTTCCTGCACCGCGTTGACGTCGAACACGCCGGGACGTGCGGGAATGACCACCATGGTCGCGTTCTTGATCGCGTCGTCGACGACGGCCGACAGATTCGGCGGCGTGTCGATCAACACCCATTCATAACCGTCGCGCTTGGCAGCAGAGACGATGCCGCTGACCGAGTTCACCGCAGCCTTGATCGGCGGCTCGTTGGTGCCACGCAGCTTGTGCCACAGCGTGAGCGAGCCCTGCGGATCCGCGTCCACGAGCATCACCTGCTTGCTCGCCTTGATCTGCGCGGCGAGATGTGCGGCCAGGGTACTCTTGCCCGAGCCGCCTTTACGCGATGCAAAAACAATTACGTTCATACCTCTGGCCTCCAGATTGACCCCAGATCACGAAAATGAATCACCGCGCTGATTCGGGAAAGAAAAATTTACCGGCAGTTGCCTCGGCGCCACGAAATAACAAGACGTGTTGGCTTTTGAGTCACACTGCTTCGCGCGACCAGGATACCAATCGCAACGAAACGCCCTTCACGCCGGCAATCCCACGCTTTTCGGCAGCAACGCGGGAAAAAACGGAATGCAACCTCGCCGCGCAAACCCTCTCGCGACTCTTTTCCGTCGAACGCGCTGGTAATTGTCGCAGGCGTCCGCACGAGGGGGCGAACAAAAGGAGTCCGGAGGCTGGCGCGCAGCTGATGCCGGCAACGCACATGCAGGGGACGTCGACGCGAAGACGCTTCGCGCTGTGCCCTGACGTGACGAGCTTCAAAGAAAGAACGCTGGTCCCCGCCGCGCTCAGCCTTCGCTGGATTTCTTCTTCTTGGCCGCCTTCTGCGAAGGCTTGGTGCTCTTCTTGGCCGTCGGCTTGCCGGCGCGGGCCTCGCCGGGCTCGGGTCCCTGGCGGAAGAACACTTTGCACTGCGGCGAGAGCTGCGATTTCTTCTGGATCATGCAGGCGGTGATGGCATCAACGTTCGGAACGAACTCGCCGCACAGCCGCATCGCGTCCGGCGAGCAGGCCTGCTGCTCCTCCTGCGTGTAGGCGAAGCCGGCGCCGGGATGGACCAGGACGGCGAGCGCAATGCCCGAGATCGCAGCAGCCAAGGATTTTTTAAATCGGAACGCCGGCATCGATCCCCCCACATGTCGAGTCAGAGGGAATAGTGGGTGAACGGGCGTTCGTTGGCAACGAGGCGAAAGCGAAAACGGCCACCTGTGCGCTCCGGGCAACAGGCCGGTCGGCCTGCCGGCTTCTCCACTGTCGTCACCCGCGAAAGCGGGTGACCCAGTATTCCAGAGACGCCCGAAGTCCCTCGAGGAGCTGCGGCGTACTGGATCCCCCGCTTCCGCGGGGGATGACGGCTGTGTGTGAGGAAAGACTACCGCTAAGCCTTTGGCAGGGCTGGCGAGATCGGGTCCGCGCGCGGCTTCAGCTTCGGTCCAACAAAAAAACGCGAAAACAACCCCATGCACAGTAGCCAGGCCACGGCGGCCATCTACGGATTTTACGAAATCGATTTGACTCGTCGGGCAAAACAGCGGCATGATGGCATGATCGAGAACGTGGGGTGGTCGTGTGATGTCCCCGTGAGATGAGGGGCGCATGGCCACAGTGTTGATCGTCGCGCCGGTGTTCGCCCTGATCGCGGCTGGCTACGCGTCGGTGCTGTTTCGCTTCGTCTCCGAGACCGCGCACAAGGGCATCTCCGAATTCGCCTTCAGCATCGCAATCCCGGCGCTGCTGTTCCGCACCATCGTCGTGTCGGAATTCCCCGATGTCAGCCCCTGGCGGATGTGGGGCGCCTATTACGGCGCGCTCGCCATCACCTGGATCGCGGCGCTGGCGATCTCGGCATGCTTGCGCGAACGGCGCGAGGACCGCGAGGACGGCGTCGTGTTCGCGATCGGCTCGGTCTACGGCAACATCGTGATGCTCGGCATTCCGCTCGTGCTCTCAGCGCTCGGCAACGAAGCCGCAGGCCCGATGTCGCTGATCCTGTCGGTGAACACGCCGCTGCTCTGGCTCTGCGGCATCCTCCAGATGGAGCTTGTCAGCCGCAAGCGGACGGGCTCGGTTCTGTCGGTCGTCCGCCCAGTGCTCGCGGATCTCGCGCGCAATCCGCTCATGCTGGGAATCGGCCTCGGCGTGGTCTGGCGTTTTACCGGCCTCGGCCTCAATCCCGTCGTCGACCGAACGATCGAGTTGCTCGCGCAGGCGGGATCGCCGGCGGCGCTGATCGCGCTCGGCATCAATCTGTTTCGGTTCGAGGTCAAAGGCGAGATGCTGAGCGTCGCCGCGATGAGCGCGCTCAAGCTGCTGGCGATGCCGGCGGTGGCGTTCGTGCTGGCAAAGCTGCTCGGTTTGCCTCCGGTCGCGGCCGGCGTGATCGTGCTGTTCGCGGCGATGCCGACCGGCGCGAACGCCTACATCTTCGCGGCGCAGTATCAACGGCTGGTGAACCCGGTGTCGGGGGCGGTGGCGCTGGGGACGCTGCTGGCGGCGGTGACGCTGCCGGTGGTGGTGGTGATCGTGGCGGGGGTGAGGTAGCCGCACGAGCAGTCACGCGGTCATCCCGGTTGATCCGTGCGAGGAGCTGACCTCCGCAAGCGCAGGATCAAACGTATCGCCAGCCAGAGCATCAGAACGACGAGCACGAAGGCGGCAACCGGCGCAGCCAGGGCAAGAAGCGATACGAGGAGTGCACCGCCCAGTTCGGCGGTCGCAACGGTTGAGTTGCCGAGGCCAGCCGTCAGGACTGTCGATTTGGCCCGCACGGCCGCGGTGACGCCATGCACGATGCCGGCCGCGCCGCCACCCGCGACGATGGCGGCCGTCCATTTCATCATCGGTGGAAGATCTGCCATGGTCGCCGCCGACAGGATGGCTCCGGCGATCACGGCGACAGGCGCGGCGATGACATCGAGCAAATTGTCCACGCCGGGAATGAAATACGCACCAACCTCCAGGAGCGAGGCCACGCCAAGCATGAGCATTGCAGCAGGTGTTCCAAGCCATGCGAAACCGTCGCCCAAAGGAAGCGAACCCGAGTAAGCGGCCACGCTGGCAACCAGCATCGGCAGGAACACCCGGAAGCCCGTCGCGGCCGCAAGACCGACACCGAGCACAATCGACAACGCGAGATCGGAGTTCGACATGAGATCTCCAACGATTGTTGCGCTCGAATTTCCTCGAAGGTTAGACGTGATGCGGCCGAGGTCATTTGGATGAGAACGGCCATCGACGCAGATCGCAACGCGCAATCAGGCTACATCGCCGAGGATGATCAAACCAAGCCAGAAATGTTGCCGCAGCCGATCACTCTGCGCATTTCTTCCGCTTCGAGTTCAAAGGCGCGCAGCATCGCAGTGATGGGCACGCTCAAGCTGTTGGCGACGCCGGCAGTCGCGTTGCGTTCGACCGGAGTCCTCTGCTGCGACGCGAACTATCATTGCTACGGGACATGGAGTCGCCAACCTTCGACAAGGATGAGCGGAACGCTAACCTTCAGTGTTCGACGAGATCACCTAGACTCGCACGTTCAAATCCTGACGAATGATCTGTTCCTCCCAGGACCGGCTTGAGCGAAGCGGGTCCAAAAAGACGACTCTGAACTCTCAGACAAGAATAGAGTGGTTTGAGAGATCGCCCGCCGACAACGTGCAGTAACTTGCCGCTACTTGCGGAGATGCGCAGGCCCAGCTTTGGATCAGCCAGAGAAAGCGCGGCTAAGCCCCCCGCAAGCTTCGCTGTAAGCACAAGGCTCGCCGCCGTATCTTGAGAGACAATGATCGTGGTGCAGCTTGATTCTTGACCCGCGTCTATGATGAACCAATCCTTTTGCCACTTGCCCTTCTCGTAGGCCTTGAGAACGCCTCTCTCTATAGCCGGCAAGTTCTTGAGTTGGCGTGCTCGTAAACCGCTTGCATGAAATACAAATGCACCTTCGGTCGAGAAATTAATCGCGACCTCGGCATTGGCAACGCCTACCAAGTCTGCCGCCGCCTTGGTTTCCACCTTTGTGCCTCTTGCCGAGGTATATTGCACGCTTTGTGCAGGACCTGGATCACTTGCTTCGCAAACAACGTCGATCTCGGCCAGTGACGAGAGCCGCCGGAAACGTCCGTCGACCATGGTGCCTACATCGCCGATATCAATCGGATCCCCCGGCAACCAAGTCGCGAAGAACCCGAGATTCGTATGCATTTCAGTTTGGTACGTCTTTACGGGGCTCGCCATTTTTCTAACTCTGCCGTTGCCTAAGATACAGAATGTCCACAACGTGCCGAACGCGGATATCGTCTCTCTTAATCGTCCGCTCCGCCGCCAGCCTTGCCGTTGCAAAGTCGAGAAGCTTGTCGCAACGATCTTGTTCAAGTTCGTCTGCCACAGGAGCGTCCGCCTCGACTGCACCTGTCGGCTCAAAGAACAACGCATCTCCAAGGCTCAACGCACGGCGGAGATCCCCGAGTTGGGAGTTGCGCCATGCGGGCTCGCTGAAGCCACGCGCCCCAACCAAAGCATGCGCAAAGCCATCACCGTCCACGATGACGATGATTGGCGCTTGGCCAGCGGCCTCGATTAAACTCGCGAAAAGGCATGCCAAGTCTAAGCAGTTTGCTGTGCGGTGAGTCTCGATCTGCAAAGGACTTCGCACGATCTGAACGCTGGGTTCTGGACCTTTTGGCTCGAGTTCAAATCCAAACCGGTGGCGACGGATTCCATCGTATATGTGCCGGCAGATTTGCATCATCGCCTCACGCCCACGCGCATTGGCAAAGGAAGCTCCATATGCACGGCGAGCGCGGTTTACCTCGTCTTGGATGAAGGCTAGATCCGGACGGACATGTGACAAGATCGCCCCACCGTCGTCGACATCCCAGAGGTTTTCAGGACGATGGCGCCAGCGCATCGTTCCAATGGCACGAGCGGCATCGGTTGCGCCTAATCCTTGGGCGATCTCGACAGGCCGCACGAGCCCCTCGCGATAGCTAGATACCTGACGCTCGAGTTCTACCAGCATCTCTCCGCGATCCCGCCAGTGAATCGTACCGGAAATGGTCGGTGCACATTGATCCGCGGTTGGAGAGTGCTGCAAGCGAATCGAAGGTATGCAATGGGCGTGCGCAAGTGCCAGCGCCAAGTGAGTGTCGGATAACCTCTCGCCAAGTAGGAATATGCAAAGCTCCGAACGCCAGATCGCTTCGAGAAGGCGGATGTCATCAAGACCTCGATCATTGAACTTGCCGATCAACGGCGTAACGCGGAAATTATGTCGCCGGAGTATCTCAACTACGTCTCGAGCCGCGTCCCTCAGCGTCCCAGTGCCCGCCGCAACCACAATTGCTTCTTTGGATAATTGCCGCTCAGGTCTCACTGTGGTTTCAAGCGCAAGCCTAAATGCTCTTATAGCCTCGTCATGTTGGCCTGCAGCCTCCGCCGGCTCATCAGCCTTGAATGAAACGGCATCCTCAGGAAATTCGAGTTGATGGTGACGAAGGACCCGTTCATCGACGAAGAGCAGGCGAGGGACACGCGCGCGACGGGCGAGGTCCAGCTCCCTACCGATGTAAGGTGAGTAACCACCTAGGTCCGCGTCGGTGGGTCGACAGGGAATGACCGAGATGAAGCCCCTCATCTCGGAGAGGTAGCGTTCAAGTTTCGCGACGCACCAGATGTCAGTCTTTTGGTCCGCTCGTAACGGGAGATCCTCGTTCGCGAACTTGTCGATGAAGTACCCGTTGACCGCAACGTCGCGGTAGCTGTGGCTAAAGTAAACTTGCATCAATAAGAAGCCCTACTTCGATATCGAGGGGCTTGAGGCCATAGAGAACAAATTCAGAGCGGCCGAATGTCTTGCCACCTTGGAATGATCGCCTTTTTCCTCTCGATTGAGGAAGACCGCAATACTGGTTGATGGGTGGCTGGTTGGCAAGGAAAGGTAGCGAAAGGAGCCAGAGGCCAAATCGACCTACTGGGCGCGGCCGAGAACCACACTGAGTTACGATGTCGGGCCGGCCAAGGGACTATTGGTACAGTTGGGTGGGTACTGCCGCCGCTCAACTTTGTCTTTGATAAACCTAGCTTTTTTGCTCGCCAAAGATCGGCTTTTGTAGCGTGTTTTTGTATTCTTGAGAAGCTCGACGTAGCCGGAGCACGAATGGCACTGAGGCTTCACGACCATCTAATAGGGAAGGCACTTGCCTGCTGTGCGCCGGCTCCCAGAGCTTCTTCTCTATTCTGGCAGCCCTGCCTGCCGTAGCGCGCTGTTCATCTTCTCGATGTATTCGGGCTGAAAGCAGAACATTCGATAATAACTGTCGGCCTCGCGAATGGTGAAATCTGGGCGCAATTTCAGCAGCTTTCCGACCTCCGCCTTGGCCTCGTCGAACCGACCGAGAAACGGCAGCGCGTACGCCTGATCGAGATGACTGAGCCAAAAACCCTCAAGGTAGGCGTGCCGGAAATCCTCAAGCGCCTGTTGATATTCGCCTTTCCACCAGTGTCGCTTTGCGGGCGCTAACCACCAAGCAAACGAGGCATTGGGACCCGCCAAGCGAATGGCCTTTTCGGCCATTGCGGTCCCGTCATCCCAGTCCCCCATGAAGGCGAGCCACATACCTCCTGAGAGGGTTCGCGCATCGTTGGAATTGAGCGCGAGGGCCTTTTCCAATTCTTGTCGGTACAGGTGGATTTGACATTTGGTACTCATCGCCAGAGCGTAGGTTCTTTGAGCGAACGCATCGTCGGGTGCAAGCTCAACGGCCCGTGTCGCGCCCCGTAAGATTTCCTCGTTCAAATACAGACGCTTATCGGTGTGTTGAATTTGGTCGGAAGGTAGACCGATCCCCATGCTTCTTTGGTTAAAAAGAACAGTGGCGCGTGCTGACCACGCGAATGCGTTATTCGGCTGTCGCTCGGTAAGTCGCTTGGAGCACTCTAACGCTTTCAGAATTGCGGATGACAATCCACGTACAGACCCGACTACCGCATGAACAATACATTCATATGGACTGAGTTCGAAGACCGGCTTGTTCTGGGATTGCGAGTAATCTGCGTTCATAATTGCGCCGGGGTAGCCACCAATCTGCACGGCGGCGGCGTCGCCAATTTCGTACGCGGACGTTTCCGTTTGCACGCCTTCGGCATTCGCATCGAAGGACTTCGACCAAATCTCTGTACCAGTGCGCAGGTCCGAAACGTGGATATTCGCGCGAGCACCGCCGCCCAATGGGTGAACCTCACCGCTCACCAGATAGTCGACTTGCGCCTTCCGGGCCGCTTTGATGGCATCATCACCTTCCTTTAGAAAGTTTGCAGCGGTTGCGCGCGGTATCACTCGCAAAGTGCTGAACCTCCCGAGGGAGGATGCAAGTTGTTGGGTTACCCTGTCGGCAAACGAACCAAGCCCCGGCGCGGCAATGGGGCTCGAAACAGGCAATACAGCTACTGAAGGCCCCTTCGAGACGATCAGACCGGTGGACGCGGCAGTCGTGGTCGTGGTCGTATCCCTGCCGACGTGGCTGTGCAAAATGTCCCATGCGTGCCAGTAGCCCGCGAGCCCGCCGACCACAGCACCAACCGCAGCAACGGACGCAATGATCGCGCCGAGTTTCCCAAGGCGAAGACGCAGGCGAGTGGAGAACGATGCGGATTTGCTATCGTTCAACTTCGGAGCGTCGTTTAGGGGCGTGTCTGCCACCGTCCACCGTTCCTCCGAACGTCAACCTTTGGAAAGTTACAACCAGGTTGCAAAGCTGTCCATATAAGGGTCTTCGTGGTAGCTGTCGGGCGCCTCGGGGTAGATGACCTTCCACACTTCGCGGGACCGGGATTGGCCTCGTGCTGCTTGACGAACCAAACGTACCAGCGCCCAGCGAGCGCTATAGCGTTAAGACGGGTGAGAGGCTGGCCTTCGCCATTCCTATGCGCACGTAATGCGGCGATACGGGTCTCAATCTCAGCTAACCACTCGCCGTGCTGTGACTTCGCAAAGGGGATTGGCGTCCCGCTCGGTATCCGAAGCTGAGCTTCCCAGCGCACCCCATACAAGCGCTCATAGTCGTCGCGCACATCGGCCGGGATACCTTTTCGAGCGATAAAGCCGCCACCCTTCGCTCGAACTAACTCAACCATCCGCAATGCCACTTGTAGCGCCTTTTGTATTTCAGGCGGCGCAAATACATCAGGCCTATCAGTAAGTTGCTGGGAAAGCGGACTTATCCGCAACGGTGGTACAGTTGGGTGGGCTCGAACCACCGACCTCCTGTTCCCACAGACAGCGCCGAAGGGTCGACACGGGTTCGCTCAACTGTCAATCACAGGAGGCCTGCCACACGCAAAAGCCGCCAAGGTCTCCCTCGACGGCTCGTGCCGTTGCGTTTGCGTAGAGGTACTGTGTCGAGCGGTGCTCGAACGCAGCCCGTACTCGCTCTTATTGGACGCACGCGACCTTCAATGAGGGCCGGTGGGTGCGTTGCCAGTGTGCCGGGCCAACGATCCCCGATTCCTATGAGATGTGACTGGCGGCGATGCTCTTCAAGCGAGCACTGCTGTCCCATTCGATGAAATGGCAAAGCGCGTATTCAATTGAGCACACTTCGATCATCATCAGCAATCAAGGTCAGCAACTGATCCACCACAACCCGGATACACGTTTCGAAACTCGTATCGGTGATGATTTCGCCGAGGGCGGAAGGGGTCTAGCGGCCTTAAAACGTGCGCCCGGCGTTCTACATGCTAGGCCTTTCGGAGCTAGGTCGGAGGGACCACTCTCGCTGCATCTCAAGGAAAACGGCCCGCCAACGGGTCACCGTCTTCGGCGCCGGCTTTGTTGCAAGCACGAAAGCCTCAAAAAGCTCCCAGCAACTCACACTGGGCGAGCGCGGCGCCCCGTCTGCGAACGGCGGGAAGGTATCGGGCCTCTCGTCACTGGCGTAGTCGCCATTCGCGCGCTTCTCCAATAGCTGGATTGCGGGCAACAGATTGTCGCTGACAGCGTCCACGAACAGCGCATGCGCGGTAAGGTTCAACGCCTTCCCCTCGTTGGCGAGGAAGGTTGCGACCCGCGCCAATTCGGCAATCTGCGGCCTCACGGCTTCCCGCACCTCTGCGTCATATTGCCAATCTGCGTGAGGGTCGGACCCTGGATCCTCTTCGTACTCGTCAGGCGCCTCTGGGCGGATCACATTCCACACGACGTGATCGCTGAAGTCCCGCCAGTACTTTGGCTTCCCTGGATCGGCCTCGTGCTGCTTCACGAACCAGTTGTACCAACGGCCCGCAAGCGCGATTGCGTTGAGCTTGGTGAGTGGTTGACCCTCGCCATTCCTTTGGGCTCGCAGGGTCGCGATGCGGGTTTCGACCTCGGCCTCCCACTCTCCGAGGCGGGCCTTGGCTTCGTGCTTAGGCGTACCGGCCGGAAGCTTGAGGTGCGCCTCGCGCTTGTGCCCATAGAGCCGTTGGTAGTCCTCGCGTACGTCCTCGGGGATGCCCTTACGGGCGAACCACCGACCATCTGCGGCTCGATTCAACGCGACCATTCGCAACGCCATTTGTGCAGCCTTTTGTATTTTAGGCGGCGCAAATCCTGCTGGTCTATCAGTAAGATGCTGGGAACGCGGTGTTATCCGCAATCTTGGTACAGTTGGGTGGGCTCGAACCACCGACCTCCTGTTCCACAGACAGGCGCTCTAACCAACTGAGCTACAACTGCATCCTTGCGAGCCGCCTTGGGCGCCTGGACGGGCCGTCGACCTAAGGGGGGCTGGACGGGGCGGAAACTAGGTGCAACGGGCGTTTTTGGCAAGGCCGCAAAACCCGAGAATCGCCCTTCGGACGAGGTTATTTCCAAAGCAAAACCCGGGCTCTAGGCCCAGGTTTCTTAATTTAAACCAGCCGGCCTAATCAGGCGGCGGGCTTGTAGAACTTCGAGGCAGAGGCCTTGATCGGCTCGACGGTCTCGGCCGCGACGCGCTGGGTCAGCTCGGCCAGCTCCTTGGCCTGGGACTGGAAGGTCTCGAGCTGGGTGCGGGTGTGGCCGGTCCACAGCTCCAGCGCTTCCGCCGGCGACTTGAGGCCGAACAGCTGCTGGGCGAAGTCCAGCTGGGCGCTGGTGTTGGCCTTCATGAACTCCACCAGCTTGGCGGTGTACTCGCTCGCGCCCTTGTTGGCGGAGGTGAACACGGCCTCGACGGTGCCGTTGTGGGTCTCGGCCGCGTCCTTGAACTTGGCGTAGCTCTCGCGGGCCTGCGACACGCCCTTTTCGGCGAACGCACGCATCTGCTCGGGAACCTCGAACGGAATGATCGAGGCAGAAAACGGATCAGTCGCACCTGTCATGATGTCCCTCACGATAAAGAAAAAATGGAGTGAGCCTTCTGGCGCGCCCGCCGGCCCCGACCTAGGCCTCAAATTCAGCGGGAACGAACACTGGAACGCGATACAAAAGGATGGCTCGCCCAGCGCCCATCACTATCGCTGCCTAAGATGTCAACATTGTGCAACGCAAACGTGATCCGGGCTGCGCCGCGAAATTTAATCGCGGCCAGGATGAGGGTTCCGCATGAGGGAACCCTGGGTTGAGGTAGTCGGGTGCCGGAAATTTGGTGACGGCGGCTGCCCTCCCCTGGAGGGGTCGAGACGAGCGGAGCTCGCTCGGGGGTCGATCGCGCGCAGCGCGAGCGGGGTGGGGTGATCTCTCCACTCGGGCACCGCATCTGCGGAGAGGCTGTCAGCCCACCTCGGTTCGCATTGCGCTTCGCTGCATGCGAACCGATCCTCCCCCTCCAGGGGAGGATGGGCAGCTGTGATGCCGCTGACGATCTGGCGCATTTCGCTGGGCTGCCCCGCCCGCGAATCCTGCGGATGCCGCCGGGCTGCGGCTTGCGGGGGCGGCTACATTAAGGTTATCGCGGCTTTAGGCTTGCCCGTGTAGACCGGAGCCGTGGACCTGCCTGCGCCTGCGCGCGATACTAACCCTTTCTTAAGGCTGTCATTCCGGCAGCCTTGCACCCTGATGCTGACAAGCGAGACTTGAAGCCGGTCGGATGACGAGTTCGGATTTCCAGTTGCGAGGCGTGGGCGATCCCCGGCTGGCCGTGCACGCGACCTCTCCGTTGCCCGCCTGGCTCTGGTCGATCGACGGCACGCGCGTGCTCTGGGCCAATCCGGTCGGCGCAAGGCTGTTCGGCGCGGCTAATGCCACAGCGCTTGCGGACAGGACCTTCGGCCCGGCCGACAGCCATCGCCGCCAGGTCGCCCGGCTCGCGCGCCGGCTGGCGCCGAACGGCGCGATCAGGCTCGAACGGCTGCACGGCTTCGGCGCCCGCTTGGGCATGCTGATGACCTGCGCCTGCACACGTCTCGACTTCGCCGATGGAAGCTCCGGCGTGCTCGTCACCGCGATGGATCCGACGCTGCGCTCCATGCCGCTGGTCGAGCGCCTGCATCGTCTCGTCGAGGGCGCCAGGGTGCCGATGGCGGCATTCGCGCCCGACGGCCTGTTCGTCGGCGCCAGCGAAGCCGCCCGCTCCCTGCTCGGCTTCCGCGATCTCGGCGATGCCGGCCTCGACCAGGCCCGCAGCGATGCGCTGGCGAAAGGCCGCGCCGAGACGCCGATCGGCATCGGCCAGATGGTGCTGCAACGGGTCGGCGTCGGCGCCGATGTCGGCCTGGTCGCGCTGATCGAGCCGGCCGCCCGGCAGGCGGCGCCCGCTGCCGAAGAGACCGTCGCGCGCGAACAAGCCGCTCAGCCCGCGCCCGACGCTCCGCCGCCGGTCCCTCCGGCCGCGGCGCCGGACCATGCGCAGCCTGCGCAGTCGAACCAGGCTGCATCCGGAATCGCGCTGTTCGATGCCTTCGCCGAGCCGGTCGAAACGCCGGCTCCGACTGAGACCGCCTCGCCATCAGCGACGATCGTGGACGCGCACGCCGCGAGCGACGCGATGCCCGAGGTCGTCACGATCCCGGAGGTGGCCGAAGCGCCTGTCCAGGAAACTGTCAGCGAAGCGGTCGACGCCGCGCCCAAAACTCCGGTTGAAAACCCGCGAGAGGCCATTGTGTCGCCGCAGGCCGCGCCGATCACCTCACACATGGTCGAACCGCCGCCAGCGGAGCCGTCCGCACCGCGCCAGCATCCGCTGCGCTTCCTGTGGCAGGTGGATGCGGAGGGGCGCTTTGTGCTCGGCTCAGACGAGTTCATCCACCTGATCGGTGCGCACACCGCCGCCGGCTTCGGCCGCCCCTGGCGCGAGATTGCCGATGAATTTGCGCTCGATCCTGACGGCCGCGTGGCGCAGGCGCTTGCAAGCCACGACACCTGGGCCGGGATCACCGTGAACTGGCCGGCCGATGGCGGCGAGCATCTGCCGGTCGAACTCGCGGGCCTGCCGGTCTACGACCGCGAACGCAATTTCGCGGGCTTCAGGGGCTTTGGCGTCTGTCGCGATCTCGACGGACTGAACCGGCTCGATGCGCTCAGGCGCTTTGAGCTGTTCGCCGCGCCGCCCGCACAGCACGGCCTCTCCGCCGACGTCGTCGAACTCGATCCCGAGCCGGAGCCCGTGGCGGAGGCGTCGCCTCCGCCGAGCGAGCCGCCCGCACCTGAGCCTGAGCCCGAGCCTGAGCCAACACCTGAACCCGAACTGCCCGAACCCGTAGCCGACGCGAATTCACACCCAACCGATCCGGAAACATCAGTGGAAACGCCTCCCAATGTCGTGCCGTTCCGCCCGCCCGGCGATGCGCGATCGCCGACGCTGACTCCGGTCGAGAACAGCGCGTTCAACGAGCTTGCCCGACAATTGTCCGAGCGACTCGAACGCGAACGCGAGACCATCGCTGCCGTCACGGCCGAGCCGCCGACGGACACCACGCCCGAACCTCCGATGCCGGAGCCCGAGGCGCCGCACGTGCCGGCCGAATGGCTGACCGAACCCGCGCCGCCCGCGCAGGGCCACAGCATGCGCGACCGCGCGCTGCTCGATCTGCTGCCGACGGGCATTTTGATCTACCGGCTCGATCGGCTGCTCTACGCCAACCCCGCCTTCCTCGCGCGCATGGGCTATTCCAGCCTGGGCGCGCTCGAGGATGCCGGCGGGCTCGATGCGCTCTACGTCGAGCCCGGCGTATCGTCGGCGAGCAGCACGTCGCAAGCAGGCACGCCGGTGACGATCAGCGCGACGGTGGCGAACGGCCAAGAGCCGCTTCCGACCACCGAGGCGCATCTGCATACGATCGACTGGGACGGCGCGAGCGCGCATGCGCTGATCTGCGCGCTGCCGCAAGCGGCGCCCGTCGTTGCCGCGCCCGTCATCGCGCCGCCTGTCGTCGTCGAATCCGTCGTCGCGGAATCCTTCCCCTACGCGCCCGAACTCGAGCCCGAGGCCGGCGATGCCGACGCCCAGGATCTCGCCGCGATCCTCGACACCACCGCCGAGGGCATCGTCATGTTCGATGCCGAAGGCAACATCCACGCCTGCAACCGCAGCGCGGAAGCGCTGTTCGGCTATGACGGCGAAGCGCTGATGCAGCGGAACCTGGTGACGCTGTTCGCGCCGGAGAGCCAGCAAATCGTGGTCGACTATCTCGAGAGCCTCAAGAGCCAGGACATCGCGAGCCTGCTCGACCACGGCCGCGAGGTGCTGGGGCGCGAGAAGAAGGGCGGCGTCATTCCGCTCGCCATGATCATGGGCCGCACCAGGCCCGACGGCCCGAACTTCTTCGCCGTGTTCCGCGACCTCTCGCAGAACAAGAAGGGCGAGAGCGAGCTCAAGAACGCCCGCCGTCTCGCCGACGGCGCGGCGAATGCCAAGGCCGACATGCTGGCGCGGATCAGCCACGAGATCCGCACGCCGCTCAACGCCATCATCGGCTTCGCCGAGGTGATGATCTCCGAGCGCTTCGGCACGCTCGGCAACGAGCGCTACGGCGAATACATGAAGGACATCCGCGCCTCCGGCGAGCGCGTCATCACCATCATCGACGATCTCCTGGAGCTGTCGCGCATCGAGACCGGCAAGCTCGATCTCAATTTCGCCAACCTCAACCTCAACGATCTCGTCGAAGCCTGCGTCACGGTGATGCAGCCGCAGGCCAACCGCGAGCGCATCATCATCCGCACCTCGCTCGGGCATGCGCTGCCGCAGGTGAGCGCGGACGCGCGCGCGATGCGGCAGATCACCATGAACCTGATCTCGAACTCGATCCGGCTCGCCAGCGCCGGCGGCCAGGTCATCGTCTCGACCGCGCTCACCGACCGCGGCGAAATCGCCCTGCGCATCCGCGACACCGGCCACGGCCTAAGCGAGCGAGAGGTCGCCGCCGCGATGGAGCCGTTCCGCACGCCACCGCCCGGCGATGCCGCGGACAGCTCGGCGCTGAGCCTGTCATTGACCAAGGCCCTGGTCGAAGCCAACCGCGCCAGGTTCAACATCAAGAGCGCGGCCAATTCCGGCACGCTGATCGAGGTGGTGTTCGCGCCGGTGGTGGCGAAAGCTTAAGCGACGGCGCTCAGGGACATTCGCGCGCCGCTGTGGAATCGCCGAACCATCGCGACGCGGCCTGAGCGGCCTCCTCATGGTCGGGTACACCGTCACTGGCCCAGGCGACAATGCCATCGGGGCGCACCAGCACGGCGCTCAGGCCCAGCCGATCCTTAGGCTCATCCGCGACATAATCGATCCGGCCACCCCAGCGGCTTGCAATCGCTTGAAACGGTGCGCGAGCGTCGAAGTCCAGCAATATCCCCCTTGCTGTCCTGAGGCGTTCTCCAACCGTCGTCCCGTCGCGCAACTCGAAATCCGGCGCGCTCCGTCCCATCAGCGGATGGCTGCCACCGAGATCGTAGCGGAGCGAAACGCCGCGCACGCGCTCGGCGAAATAGGTCGCACCGTCCCGCGTCTCGATGAGATCGCGAATGATGGCTTGGAGCGCGCGGGTGCTCGGTGTCGGCCGCATGATCGCGACCTGCGCGCGCGACCAGTCGAGGATTTGCGCGCCCACAGGATGCCGCTCGCGCGAATAGCTGTCGAGGAGATCGGCCGGTGCTTGCCTGCGGATCGTCGCCGCCAGTTTCCAGCCCAGGTTCATCGCATCGCCGAGACCGAGATTGAGGCCCTGGCCGCCCAGCGGCGAATGGATGTGAGCAGCATCGCCCGCGAGGAGCACCCGCCCTCTGCGATACGTGGTTGCCTGATGGGCCCGATCCGTCCAGGTGGCGGCGAGCCGAAGCGTCGTGACGGTGACGTCGGTGCAGGAGACGCGACGCAGGACGCTCTGCACATGCTCGCGCGTGATCGGCTCGGTCCGGTGGAAAGCTCCGCCGTCGAAATCGACCATCGCGATCGTCCCGGGCTGCGCATAGGTATACATGCCGGCGAGCGTGTAGTTGCGGCCGTGACGAAGCATGTCCGGATCGGCCAGCTCGACATCGATGGAATAGCCCGTGAACTCGGGGTCGGTGCCGACGAAGTCAAAGCCGCCAGTCTTGCGTACCGTGCTGCGGGCGCCGTCGCATCCGACAAGCCAGCGTGCCCGGAAGGTCTCGCCGGCCGCCTGCACTGTCACGTCTTCGCTCGAGGCGACAACGGCATTCACGCCAAAACCGCGCCGGATCTCGACGCCCATGCTGCATGCGCGCGCAGCCAGAACGGATTCGAGCGTTTCCATATCGACGGCGAGGTTGGCATCGGCCGACGTTGGCAGACGCCAGGACCACTTCGCGACATCGATGTTGTCCTGATAGAACTGGATGCCGGCGAAATGACCCGCGGGCCGTCGCGTCTGCTGCATCCAGTGGGCTGAGCTCTTGATCGCGCCTGAGGCAAGCTGCTGCGCGGCCACGATCTGTTCCAGCAGGCCGCGCCGGTGAAAGGCCTCGAGTGTGGGGATCGAAAGACCGCGCAGGCCAAACGGGAGTTGCTTCAGGGCCGAATGCGAATCTTGCGATTGCTCCAGCACCAGAACCTGGAGACCAGCGAGCCGCAACTCGCACGCGAGAAACAGGCCGACGGGACCGGCACCGGCAATGACGACGTCGTATGGATTCGAAGATTGATCGTGCATGGGACGCTCCTGAGGTCGATGTTCGACCGGAGCGTTCCCTGGGCTTGAGAATCACACGGACGAACGATTGGGCGCCCTGGTGGCGTCCGATGTTCGTCGCGGGGATCTCGTGCACAAGGCCAAAGACCAGAGCTTTCGTTACCGAAAGGATTTGGGCTTACCAGACCAAATCTGCCTTTTCCGACACGAGCTGTATAGTTTCGTGGCAATCTATCCGCAACGAAAAAGGCACGGCGCTTGCGGCGCCGTGCCTTTCACATTCCGGGCATTTGGCTCAGCTGTAGATCTCGAACAGGCCGGCGCCGCCCTGGCCGCCGCCGATGCACATGGTCACGACGCCCCACTTGGCCTTGCGGCGCGCACCTTCCTGGAGGATGTGGCCGGTGAGACGCGCGCCGGTCATGCCGAAGGGATGGCCGATCGCGATCGAGCCGCCATTGACGTTGTACTTGGCGGGATCGATGCCGAGCTTGTCGCGCGAGTAGAGGCACTGGCTGGCGAAGGCCTCGTTGAGCTCCCAAATATCGATGTCGTCGATCTTCAGGCCGGTGCGCTTCAGCAGCTTCGGGATCGCGAACACCGGGCCGATGCCCATCTCGTCGGGCTCGCAGCCGGCCGTCGCCCAGGCGACGAACCGGCCGAGCGGCTTGAGGCCGCGCTTCTCGGCGTCCTTGGCTTCCATCAGCACCACCGCGGCGGCGCCGTCCGAGAGCTGGCTGGCATTGCCGGCGGTGACGAACTTACCAGGGCCCTTCACCGGCTCGAGTTTTGCCAATCCTTCCAGCGTGGTTTCAGGGCGATTGCATTCATCGCGATCGACGACGTAGTCGACGATCGATTCCGCCTTGGTCGCCTTGTCGACGACCTTCATCCTAGTCTTCATCGGGACGATCTCGTCCTTGAACTTGTTCGCCTGCTGGGCCGCGGCCATGCGGCGCTGCGATTCCAGCGAGAACTCGTCCTGGTATTCGCGGCTGAGCTTGTAGCGCTCGGCGACGATGTCGGCGGTGTCGATCATCGCCATGAAGATATCGGGCGCGACCTTGAGCAGCTCCGGATCGATCGATTCCTTCGGCGAGCCGCCGCCCGGAATCGAGATGCTCTCGGCGCCGCCGGCAACGATGCAGTCGGCGCCGTCGGAGCGGATCGAGTTGGCGGCCATCGCGATGGTCTGCAGGCCCGAGGAGCAGAAGCGGTTCACGGAGACGCCGGCCGTGGTCGTCGGCAGGCCCGCGAGCAGCGCGGCCTGACGGCCGATGTTCGGCGCGCCATGGGCGCAATTGCCGAGATAGCAGTCCTCGACATAGTCCTTCTCGACGCCGGCGCGGTCGACCGCGTGGTGGATGGCGTGGGCCGCAAGCGACATCGGCGGCGTGATGTTGAACCCGCCGCGGCCGGACTTGGCGAGGCCCGTGCGTGCATAGGAAACGATGACGGCTTCACGCATTGTTTTCTCCCTTTCGAACATTGGTACGGAGGCGTTGGTACGAGGCGTTCTTGGGCGCCATTGGTACACAAAGTTCGACTGGCTTGGGAGAAATAAAGCGGGCCGCAGCATCAACAAAAACGCCGCCCTCTCGGGAGGGCGGCGTGTTTGTTCCGCAGGTCGGAATATATGATGGCCGTCATTCCGTGGCGCGCGAGCGCCTCAGAACGTCAGTGCCTTGACCTGCTTGACCTGCGGCAGGGCCTGCACCTTGGCGAGCAGATCGGGCGGCACGACGCCGTCGACCTCGATCAGCGCGATGGCATCGGAGCCCGGCGCGACGCGGCCGAGATGGAAGGTCGCGATGTTGATCTTGGCGTCACCCAGCAGGCTCGCGAACTTGCCGATGAAGCCCGGCTTGTCCTCGTTGGTCACGTAGATCATCGACTTGCCGAACTCGGCGTCGACGCGGATGCCCTTGACGTCGACGAGGCGCGGCTTGCCGTCATGATACACGGTGCCGGAGACCGAGCGCTCCTGGCGCTCCGTCGCCACCGTGACGGTAATCAGGCTCTCATAGTCGCTCTGGGCGGCGCGCACGATCTCGTCCACCACCATGCCGCGCTCCTTGGCGACGACGGGGGCGGACACCACGTTGACCTCGCCCAGCATCGGCCGCAGCAGGCCCGACAGCACGGCCGAGGTGATCGCCTTGATCTTCATCTCGGCGACGTGGCCCTCATAGGTGATCTGCACCTTGAGGATGCCGGATTCAGTCAGCTGGCCGGCGAACGAGCCGAGCTTCTCGGCGAGCGAGATGAACGGCTTCAGCTTCGGCGCTTCTTCCGCCGTGATCGACGGGAAGTTGACGGCATTCGAGATCGCGCCGGTGAGCAGGTAATCCGACATCTGCTCGGCGACCTGGAGCGCGACGTTCTCCTGCGCTTCCGTGGTGGAGGCGCCGAGATGCGGCGTGCAGATCACGTTGGGATGGCCGAACAGCACGTTCGCGTTCGCGGGCTCCTCGACGAAGACGTCGAAGGCAGCACCCGCAATGTGCTTGGAATTCAGCGCATCGACCACCGCCTGCTCGTCGACGAGGCCGCCGCGGGCGCAGTTGATCAGGCGCACGCCCTTCTTCATCTTGGCGATCGCGGATGCGTCGATGATGTTCTTGGTCTTCTCGGTGAGCGGGGTGTGCAGCGTGATGAAGTCGGCGCGCTTCAAGAGGTCGTCGAGCTCGACCTTCTCGACACCGATGTCCTTGGCGCGCTCCGGCGACAGGAACGGATCGAAGGCGACGACCTTCATGCGCAGGCCGAGCGCGCGGTCGGCGACGATCGAGCCGATGTTGCCGCAACCGACGACACCGAGCACCTTGCCGGTGATCTCGACGCCCATGAAGCGGTTCTTCTCCCACTTGCCGGCCTGGGTCGAAGCGTCGGCCTGCGGGATCTCGCGGGCGAGCGCCAGCATCAGCGTGATGGCGTGCTCGGCGGTCGTGATCGAATTGCCGAACGGCGTGTTCATCACGATGATGCCCTTGGCCGTGGCGGCTGGAATCTCGACATTGTCGACGCCGATACCGGCGCGGCCGATCACCTTGAGGTTGGTCGCCTTCTCGAGGATTTTTGCGGTCGCCTTGGTCGCGGAGCGGATGGCGAGACCGTCGTAATTGCCGATGATCTCGGCAAGCTTGTCCTTGTCCTTGCCGAGGTTGGGCTGGAAGTCGACCTCGACACCGCGATCCTTGAAGATCTGCACGGCAGCGGGAGAGAGCGCGTCGGAAATGAGAACTTTGGGTTTGGTCATGGGGATGATCCTTCGCCTTCCCTAACGGGAGGATCGGCCTGCGACGGCCGGAATTGAGTGAAGAAGCTTTGTCTTCCCCCTCTCCCCGTTCTTACGGGGCGAGGGTTGGGGTGAGCGGCAGCCACAGGCGAAGGTGCAAGCGGAGAGAGCCCCTCACCCGGATTGCTGCTGGACGATGCTTCGCATCGCCAGGCGCGATCCGACCTCTCCCCGTAAGAACGGGGAGAGGTGAAAAAACTAAGCTGCCTTGGCGAGCTGTGCCTTGGTCTCGGCGAAGGCCCAGTCGATCCACTGGGTCAAGAGCTCGACGTCCTTGGCCTCGACGGTGGCGCCGCACCAGATGCGCAGGCCGGCCGGCGCATCGCGGTAGTAGGCGAAGTCGTAGCCCGCGCCTTCCTTCTCGACCAGCGCGACCAGTTTCTTGGAGAAGTCGGCCTGCGCGTCCTCGGAGAGCGAGGTGATCGCGGGATCGGTGAACTTCAGGCACACCGAGGTGTTGGAGCGGATCGCGGCGTCCTTGGCCAGGAAGTCGATCCAGGGCGTCTTCGCCTTCCAGTCGGCCAGCACCTTGGTGTTGGCGTCGGCGCGCGCGATCAGCGCCTTGAGGCCGCCGATCGATTTGGCCCAGTTCAGCGCATCGAGATAGTCCTCGACACACAGCATCGACGGCGTGTTGATGGTCTCGCCGACGAAGATGCCTTCGTTGATCTTGCCGCCCTTGGTCATGCGGAAGATCTTCGGCAGCGGCCAGGCCGGCTTGTAGGTCTCGAGCCGCTCCACCGCGCGGGGCGACAGGATCAGCATGCCGTGCGCGGCTTCACCGCCGAGCGCCTTCTGCCAGGAGAAGGTGACGACGTCGAGCTTGGCCCAGTCGAGCGGCTGCGCGAACGCGGCCGAGGTCGCGTCGCAAATGGTCAGGCCTTCGCGGGTCGCGCTGATCCAGTCAGCGTTCGGCACGCGCACGCCTGACGTGGTGCCGTTCCAGGTGAAGACGACGTCGGACTTCGGATCGACCTTGGAGAGGTCGGGGATTTCACCATAGGCCGCGTTGAGCTTGGTGACGTCCTTGAGCTTCAATTCCTTGACGATGTCGCTGACCCAGCCCTCGCCGAAGGATTCCCAGGCGAGCGTGGTGACGGGCCGCGCACCGAGCAGCGACCACAGCGCCATCTCGACCGCGCCGGTGTCGGACGCGGGAACGATGCCGATGCGATAATCGGCGGGTACTTCAAGCACTTCGCGCGTCAGATCGATCGCGAGCTTAAGCTTGGTCTTGCCGACCTTCGCGCGATGCGAACGGCCGAGCGCTGCGTCCTTGAGATTTTGGGCGTTCCAGCCGGGGCGCTTGGCGCAGGGGCCGGAGGAGAAATGCGGCACGTTCGGCCGCGAAGCGGGCTTCGCTACAGTCATGATCTACCCTTCCAGATAGTAAGCCTCCCGTTGGGGGGAGGTGTCCCGCCGCGGCTGATACGGGAAACGGGAAGAGTCGTCAAGGAAGTTCCGGCGTCTCACGCTGGAGTGAAGGCGCTTCCGGCGCAATCTTGGGGGATTCGACCACGGCAAGCGCGTTCAGCAAGTCCGTGGCATCGCTGATCAATTGCGCGGCACGACGGCGGCTGCCGACTTTCAAAATGCATTTGTCATTGGCCTGCACGACGTAATCGTTGCCGACCTTGATCATGGAATAGCTTGTCATCGAAATCCCCGAACCGACCGAGCCCGGTGTCTGACGCTGCCGTAGCACCGTTCGTTCCCAGCTCAACGTGAACGACGGCTGGGTAGTTTACCGGCTCTTAATATGAACGAATGCGCGATCCGAATTTGCTGATCGTGCAAGGCTCGCGACGAGCTGCGTCAAAAGCGGACAGTCATGCCGACGTGACTCGCAGCGAACCCGAGCCGCTTGTAGAAGCGCTGCGCATCTGTTCGCGTCTGATGCGTCAGCAGTTCGACCAGATTGCAGCCGCGCGCTTTCGCTTCCGCGACCGCCCATTGCACCAGCTGCTCGCCGATGCCGCGGCTGCGACAATCGGAAGCAACGCGGACATCTTCGAGCAGACCGCGGATGCCGCCTTGCGTGCTGATGCCCGGCAAGATCGCGAGTTGCAGGCAGCCGACCACCCTGCCCTCGCTCTCTGCCACCACGAGCGTGAGATTTTGATCGCGCGCGACCCGCTCGAACGCCTGGTAATAGGACTCAGGCAGCGGATCCTCGACGCGCTCGCGGGCACGCCCGAGATGATCGTCGGCAAGCATGGCGACGATCGCCGCAACGTCCTCGCGGCGCGCGGGACGGATGGAGACGGACTTCTCGTTCATGTCGGGAAACTCCAAGAATCAGCGCGACTCTCAGCGCGCCGGTGGAAGGCCGAGCCAGGCTTCGGCCTCGCCGATCCAGCGGCAGATGGCGGCATGGCGGCCGAGATCGAAGCCACCTTCATGCGCGAGGCGGGTATAGGCGAGCAGCGAGACGTCGGCGAGCGAAACTTCCTCGCCGGCGAAGAAGCGGCTTGCCGCAAGATGCTGCTCCATGCGGTCGAGCGCCGCATAGCCGCGCTTGACCTTGTCAGGGTCGAGCTCGGATACGTCCTTGCCGAGATAGACCAACTGGAAGCGGCACACCGCGATATAGGGCTCGTGGCTGTACTGTTCCCAGAACAGCCATTCGTCCATCTTGGCCGCAGTGAAGGCATCGCGCGGAACGAGCGCGCTGTCGCGGGCGAGGTAGCGGATGATGGCATTGGACTGCGCCAGCGTGCGGCCGTCGTCGAAGGCGACGGTGGGCACCTGGCCGGCGCCGTTCATTTTCAGGAATTGCGGCGTGCGCGTCTCGCCCTTGCGGGTGTCGATCTCGATCCATTGGTAAGGCAGCGCGAGCTTGTCGCAGACCCACTTCACCTTCAGACAATTTCCGGAGTTGGTATCGCCGTAGATCTTCATCGCTGCCGCTCCGCGTCTAGCGACAGAGCATCAGGACGCCGCCGCCCTGTCAACCGGCTGCATCGGCGCGTCTAGAACTGGTAGCCGGCGCCGACGCGGAAGTTGTTCAGGCCGACAGTAATGTCCTTCACGTTTGAGAAGCCGACATGCTCCCATTCACCGCGAATGAGGAAGTTGCCGCAGATCGCGTATTCGACGCCGATGCCGGCCGTCCATCCGTACATAAAGCTGTTGGTGCGCTGCTCGGTGCTGGACAGTGTGGCTGAACCGGCGGGAAGATGGCGATGAACCGTCGTAGTCACGCCGCCGCTGACCACAGCCTCGTCGAAGTCGTCGTATTTCTGCCAACTCACGGTCGCAAATCGCGAGACTTCAGCGCGCCCGACCGCCAGCCCGGCGAAACCATACGGCATGAAGTCGCCGCCGTCCCAGCCGACCCGACCCCGGAAAGTCGCATAATCCTTGAGCTTCAATGAAGCACCGCCACCGAGCGAGGTGTTGTAAGTGTAGGTATGGCCCGCGGGACCCGTTTCGCCGGGAAGTATTCGGCCCATGGAGTCGCTGGCCGTGCTCGATATGCTGCTCATGTAGCTGTAATTGGCTTCGACGCCCATCACGGCGTCGTAGAGCTGCCAGTTCTTGCCCACATAGGCGCCGAACCCCGTCGACTGCACGTGGTTTTTCGGCAGCAGCGACCAACCGCCGACCGGCGCCTGCAGGATGCTGTTGCGAAGCATGAAATCGGTCATCGACTTCGGGGCGTGACTGAAGTCGATGTCGGTCGTGGCAAAGCCGAACTGGCCGCCGACATAGAAGCCGTCCCAATTATGGGATGACTTCGACAGGCCGTCGGTGAAGCTGCCGCGCAAGATGGGAAGATCGGAGAGATCGGCCGCGTGCGCAGCAGACACCGTCCCCAACATCGCCGCCGCCAACAACATCAGCCCACGCATCACAACGCTCCATCGAACTCGAACTGTTGCGATGATCATCGCCTGTTAACCTTAACCAATGGTTGCGTCGGATGCTTTCGTCGCCGTCGAGCCATGAAAAAAATGCAAAGCAAAACGGCGCGGGATGATCCCGCGCCGTTAAGAGACGTTAAGCGATGGAGCTGACGATCAGCCTTTGGTGACGAGCGGCGGCATGTAGGCCGGCGGGCTGCTCAGATCCCAACGCACGCCGAGTTTCACGTCATGCGAAGTGATATCCTTGATCTTGATTGTCGACGGACCCGAGATGCTGTTGTCGTAGGCGCGGAAGTTGCCGGGATTGGCGTCGCCGAGATCCATGTAGCTGTAGGCGAGTTCGACGGTGAAGCCGGGGCTGACCTTGTAGGCAAGACCGGCGTGGGCGGCCCAGGCGAAATTCCACTTACCGTTGTCGGCAAAGTAGGTTGCGCTGCTGGACGGCACGCCGCCAGCGATCTGAATGCCGTCGTCACGGAATCCACTGAGCTTGTTGTAGGAGCCGCCGACACCAGCACCGACGAACGGGGTGATACACCACCAGGTGCCGAGATCGACATAGGCATTCGCCATGACGACCCACTCCGACTTGCTACCGGAGTAGCTGTCAGACCCGACGAAGCCGGGTGCGATGACGTTGTCCGCACCGTGCAGATTGGCCCTTCCGCGATACTGGCCGATCACGTCGGCGCGGAACCAGTTGTTGAAGCGATAGCCGACGCCGAGGTCGAACAGCGGCGAGGAGTCGAAGCCGAGTCCCACCGTGGTCGTCGGGAACGTCTGCGCGGTCGCGCTGTCGATCCGCTTGGCGCTCTGGTTGGTCATGCCGATGTCACCGCGGAGATACCAGCCGCCGAAGTCGGCGGGCGGAGCCGGCGGCGCGTACATGGGAGGCGGAGCGGCGATCGGCATATCGGCGGCGAACGCCATCGACGAGATGAGGGTCGCCGCACCTGCGGCAAGGAGAGACTTAACGCTACGCATTTGGCTTCGTCCTTATGGCCGGTGAGGCAAAATGCTGACGCCCCACGTTCTGGAAACTCACGGGAGGACGATGGCACCAAATGTTTAAGCGCCACTTAACCCTAATTTTTAAGGTTGATTTTTTCTCACCACTCGCGCGCATGCAGCAGAAGCGTTGCAAAAATGCGGCGCCCCGGCGCGCCAATTGCTAACGATTGATGAAGCCGCAATGCAGCGAAACAGGATTTGTTAACGCAGGTGCCGCGGCAGCTTGGGCAGGAACACCGCAAGCAGGCCGATCGCCGGCAGCCAGGCACAGACCTGGTAGACGAACTCGATCGAGGTGTGATCGGCGAGCTTGCCGAGCACGGCGGCACCCAGACCGCCGATGCCGAAGGCAACGCCGAAGAACACGCCCGAGATCATGCCGAAGCGGTGCGGCACCAGTTCCTGCGCGAACACGATGATCGACGACGTCGTCGAGGAGATGATCAAGCCGATGATCACCGACAGCACCGCGCTCGCATAGAGCCCGGCATAGGGCAGCGCCAGCGTGAACGGCAGCGCACCGAGGATCGAGATCCAGATCACGATCTTGCGGCCGAAGCGATCGCCCAGCGGACCGCCGAAGAACGCGCCGACCGCATTCGCGGCAAGGAAGATGAAGAGATAGATCTGCGCCGCCTGCGTCGACACGCCGAAGCGATCGATCAGGTAGAAGATGTAGTAGCTCGACAGGCTCGAGACGTAGAGCTGTTTCGAGAACAAGAGCGCCACCAGCACGGCAAGCGCGACCGCGACGCGGCGCGGGCTCGGCGCGTCGGGATGGGCCTGAACCGTCGCCGTCTTCTTCGCCTTGATCTGCGGCTCGTACCAGCGGCCGATGCGCCAGAGAATGAGGATCGCGAGGAACGCGATCGAGGAGAACCATGCGATGCTGCCCTGCCCGAACGGCACCACGATCAGCGCCGCCAGCAACGGTCCCATCGACGTGCCGAAGCTGCCGCCGAGCTGGAACACCGATTGCGCGAAACCATAGCGGCCGCCAGAGGCGAGCCGCGCGATGCGCGCCGACTCCGGGTGAAACACCGCCGAGCCGAGGCCGACCAGCGCGGCAGCAATCAGGATGACGAGATATTGGTGCGCGGCGCTGAGCAGCAGCAGGCCGAAGAAGGTCGAGGCCATGCCAATCGACAGCGAATAGGGCTGCGCCTTCTTGTCGGTGTAATGGCCGACCACCGGCTGGAGCAGCGAGGCCGTGAACTGGAAGGCCAGCGTGATCATGCCGATCTGCGCGAAGTCGAGCGCATAGGTGTCCTTCAGGATCGGATACACCGAGGCGATCAGCGACTGCATGGTGTCGTTGAGGAAGTGCGAGAAGCTGATGCCGGCGAGCACGACATAGGCCGGCCCGACGGCAGCCCGGGCGGCGGGCGCCACGTCGCTGACGACGACCGGCTCGGTCAGCGTTTCCTCGGAGACGACGACAGGCTTGTTCAATGGAGCATCCTGGCGGGCACGGCAGATTGCCGCACCGCCTAACTACGATGCCGGCTGCGGCCGATCCACCGCCAATCGTCGATGGCTGGAATGCACGTGCCGGTTTCACTGCGAGGCGACACGCCCCGCTTGGTTCAGACGCCCGCCGTTGGCGGGCTCCTCACCATGAGGGTCCGGGGATTTCGTAGCCCGGATGGAGCGAAGCGTAATCCGGGACGTCTATGTCCGCGGGCGCGATCCCCGGATTTCGCTGCGCTCCATCCGGGCTACGATCGTGCTTCGCGTAGCGATGCGCCTCAGGCCGCCGCCTGTCCGAGCGCGGAGACGATGGTGTCGACGACGTCCTCGACCAGCAGGCGGTCCTCGCCCTCGCCCATGACGCGGATCACGGGCTCGGTGCCGGACGAGCGGATCAGAAGGCGGCCGTGGCCGTTGAGCCGCTTCTCGCCGTCGGAGATCGCGGATTTGACGTCGGAATCCTCGAGCGGCTTGCCGCTCTTGTAGCGGACGTTCTTCAGGATCTGCGGCAGCGGGTCGAAACGGTGGCAGACCTCCGACACGGGCCGGCGCAGCTTCTGCACCACGGCCAGCACCTGCAGCGCCGCAACGAAGCCGTCGCCGGTGGTGGCATAGTCGGACAGGATGATGTGGCCGGACTGCTCGCCGCCGAGATTGTAGCCGCCTTTCAGCATCTGCTCG
The DNA here is from genome assembly GCF_023073075.1 of Bradyrhizobium sp. 61. Lineage (NCBI taxonomy): Bacteria > Pseudomonadati > Pseudomonadota > Alphaproteobacteria > Hyphomicrobiales > Nitrobacteraceae > Bradyrhizobium > Bradyrhizobium sp. 61. The sequence continues at coordinate 82,333 of NZ_JADPIU010000068.1, forward strand.
AGCACGTAGCGGTCGCCGACCGGCGTGCGCACGAGATCGAGCCCCTGCCCCTTCAGGAAGCGTTCGAGGCCGAGATTGGACATCACGGTGGCGACGATGCCCGGCCGCGACAGCCGGCCGTCTTCCTTCCAGCTCTGCGCGATCACCGCGAGCAGCTGGTCGCCGTCGACGGTGTGGCCGCGCTCGTCGACCAGGATGACGCGATCGGCGTCGCCGTCGAGCGCGATCCCGATGTCGGCGCGCATCTCGCGCACCTTCTTCGACAGCGTTTCTGGCGAGGTCGAGCCGCATTCCTTGTTGATGTTGAAACCGTCGGGCTCGACGCCGATCGGCACGACGTCGGCGCCCAATTCCCACAGCGCTTCCGGCACCACCTTGTAGGCGGCGCCATTGGCGCAATCGACCACGACGCGCAGGCCGTCGAGCGAGAGATCGCGCGGCAGCGTACGCTTGGCGAATTCGATGTAGCGGTCATGCACGCCGTCGATACGGCGGGCGCGGCCGAGGCTCGCGCTCTGAGCGAGCCGCTTGTCGAGGGATTCGTCGAGCAGCTGCTCGATCTGCTTCTCGACGTCGTCGGACAGCTTGAAGCCCTGCGGGCCGAACAGCTTGATGCCGTTGTCCTCGAACAGATTGTGCGAGGCCGAGATCATCACGCCGAGATCGGCGCGCATCGACTTGGTCAGCATCGCCACCGCCGGCGTCGGCATCGGGCCGACCAGCAGCACGTCCATGCCGACCGAGGTGAAGCCCGCGACCATCGCATATTCGATCATGTAGCCGGACAGACGCGTGTCCTTGCCGATCACGACCCGGTGGCGATGGTCACCGCGCTGAAACGCAAGGCCTGCGGCCTGGCCGACCTTGAGCGCGAGCTCCGGCGTGATCAGTCCGTTGGCGCGGCCCCGGATCCCGTCCGTCCCGAAATATTTGCGGCTCATATCGTCCCCCACGCAACAATCAGGGACCCCTCTACAACTACGGGATGCCCGAAAGGGACCCGCATCCCTGATTTGCTGAGACGTTATAATGCCTTCGCGGCTAACTTGGCTTCAAAAAATGTGATTAATCATTACGGGACCGGGCCCAAGGCGCCCCGGTAACTTATTGTTAGCACTATATTTCCGGCCGACAGGGCGGAACGGAGCGGAACCCGCCCCTAGTCGGAGCGCTTCACATGGCCGTCCTGGCGGCTCGGCGCCGGCTGGGTGACGTTGACGGGATCGGACCCCGGGAAGGTCTCTTCCAGCCCCTCCTCCAGCGCGTCGTCGAGATCCTGCTTCTCCTTGATCTCTTCCGGTGTCGGCTGGCCGCGCGGTTTGCTCATGACGCCCTCCTCCCAAACGATTTGGCTGTGCATCCAACCATGCTAGATGACCCCTCGATCTTCCGATGCAAGACTTCTGAAGCAAGACTTCTGATGCAAGACGGGCCGGGGAAACGTTCATGAAGCATATCACCTGTATCGACGATCTTCGCACGCTGCATCAGCGCCGCGTGCCGAAGGCGTTCTTCGACTATTGCGACCGCGGCTCCTATGCCGAGGAAACGCTGCGCGCCAACCGCGAGGACATGCAGGCGATCAAGTTCCGCCAGCGCGTCCTGGTCGACGTCTCCAGGCGCGACACCTCGACCATGATCCTCGGCGAGTCCTCGACCATGCCGTTGATATTGGCGCCCGTCGGCCTCCTGGGCATGCAGCATGGCGACGGCGAGATTCACGCCTGCCGCGCCGCGCAGGCCGCCGGCATCCCGTTCACGCAGTCGACGATGTCGATCTGCTCGATCGAGGACATCGCCGCCAATGTCGAGAAGCCGTTCTGGTTCCAGCTCTACGTGATGAAGGACCGCGGCTTCATCAAGGAATTGATCCAGCGCGCGATGGCGGCGAAATGCAGCGCGCTCGTGCTGACCGTCGATCTCCAGGTGATCGGCCAGCGCCACCAGGACATCAAGAACGGCATGACGGTGCCGCCGGAATGGTCGCTGTCGAAGCTGATCGATTTCGCCACCAAGCCGGCCTGGGTGTCGGGCGTGCTGCAGGGCAAGCGCCGCACCTTCGGCAATCTCGCCGGTCATCTGAAGGTCAGCGACGACATCACGTCGCTGTCGACCTGGATCAACTCGCAGTTCGACACCTCGCTGAACTGGAACGACATCGAGTGGATCCGCAGCATCTGGCCCGGCAAGCTGATCCTGAAGGGCATCCTCGACGTCGAGGACGCCGAGCTCGCCGCGAAGACCGGCGCGCAGGCGCTGGTCGTCTCCAACCATGGCGGCCGTCAGCTCGACGGCGCACCGTCCTCGATCGAGGCGCTGCCGGAGATCGTCGACGCGGTCGGCTCGCAGATGGAGATCATGTTCGACGGCGGTGTCCGCTCCGGCCAGGACGTGATGCGCGCGCTCGCGCTCGGCGCAAAGTCCTGCATGATCGGCCGCGCGTACGCCCATGGCCTCGGTGCCGGCGGCCAGGCCGGCGTCGCCAAGGCGATCGACATCATCCAGAAGGAGCTGCTCACGACCATGGGCCTGTGCGGCGTCAACCGGATCGACGAGATCGACGATCACATCATTGCGGTGTGAGGCGTAGCGGCAGCGCCGTAGGGTGGGCAAAGCGACTTGTCCGCCGTAGCTCGAAGAGCGAAGGCGGAAGCGTGCCCACCAACTTTCGCGAAACACAGGAGCGTGGTGGGCACGGCGCAAGTGCGCCTTTGCCCACCCTACGAGTTCAGCGCCAGTCCCTCACATCGGCGGCGTAATCCCGTCGCGACCGACATTGACCCGGTTGGCTTCCAGCGAGCCGTCCTCCTTCTTCGCCGCGCCGAAGATGATCAGCTTGGCGCCGGGCTTGATCTCGGATTTGTCGCTGGCGACGAAGGTGACGATCGGCGTATCCGGCGGCACCACCACTTTCTTCTCGCCGTCCTTGTACTTGACGGTGATGTTCTGGCCGTCGGTGCCTTCCACCGTCTGCGCCACGGTCGCGTTGGTCATGGTCGAGTTGGCGCGCGCATCCCAGGGACGAAAACCTTCGGCCGCGCCGCGCTGGTTCTCGGGGAAGATGTGCACCGCGATCGCCTTCTGCGTGCCGTCGGGCTGGGGCATGCCGGTGACGCCGATATACGAGCCTTCCTTGATCTCCGACAGTGAGGTCTTCACCACGGCGAAGACCGCGACGTTGTCGGTCATGCGCACCTTGACGTCGCTGCCTTCGCGCGTCTTGATGCCGAGCGTGTTGCCGTCGACGCTCTCGATGGTGCCGCGGATGCGGACCGTCGGCGACTGCTGCGCCGAGGCGGAGAACATGGAAGCGACGGCGAACGCCGCTACGAACAGGCGCGGCGTCCAGCTTGATTTCGACATGTTGCGATTCTCCTTCACATCGGCGGTGTCAGGCCGTCGAGGCCGACACTGACGCGGTTGGTTTCAAACGAGCCGTCCGGCAGCTGTTTCATGAAGGCGACGACTTTTGCCCCGGCCTTCAGCTCGGACTTGTCGCCGGGCACGAAGGTCACGACCGGCGTGTTGTCGGCCACGAACACCTTCTTCTCGCCGTCCTTGTATTTCACCAGCAGCGTATGGCCGTCATTGCCGACCACGCTCTCCGACACCGTGGCGTTGGTCATGGTGGAGTTCGGCTTGAGGTCATAGGGCCGCGAGCCCTCGCCGGTGCCGCGCATGCTCTCCGGAAACACGTGGACCTCGACCGCGTTCTGGCCGCCGTCCGGACCCGGCACCGTGGTGGCGCCGACGAAGGAGCCGACCTTGATGTCGGCGAGTGAAATTTTGGTAACGCCCGACACGTTCACGTCAGGGGCGATGCGAAGCTTGACGTCCTCGCCGCTGCGCGACTTGACCTGCATGGTGTCGCCATTGACGCTCTCGATCGTGCCGCGCACGCGCGTCGGCACCGGCGCCCTCTGCGCGACGGCATAGAGGGTGGAAGCGGCCACCATCGCGACGGCGATGAGCGGACGTGTGAAAGTTGCACGTTGAACAGGCATGACGGTCTCCGGATTGTCCCCACTGGGATAGAACTCCGGAGGTGGGGTGCTATTCGCCGTTATCCTTTCAAGTCTTTGTGAGATCGGCCTCGACCAGCGCGCGCAGCTCGGCCGTGACTTCAGGCCTTTGGCCGAACCACAGCTCGAAGCCGCGCACCGCCTGGTGCAGGAGCATGCCGAGCCCGTCGGCGGTGTTCAGGCCGCGCGCTTTCGCAGCCGCCAGCAGCGGCGTCACCAGGGGAACATAGACGAGGTCGGCGACGACCGCCCCGTCCGGCAGGCGCGCCACGTCGACATCGAGTGAAGGCTGGCCGTGCATGCCGAGCGAGGTCGTGTTGACGAGAAGTCTTGCGCGCGGTAGCGCGTCGTTGATGCCGTCCCAGGGAATCGGATGCACGTTCGGCCCGAATTGCTTTGCCAGCGTCTCGGCGCGCGCGACGGTGCGGTTAGCGAGGTGGATGCGCTTGATGCCGCGTTCGAGCAGGCCGAACACGACCGCGCGCGAGGAACCGCCGGCCCCGAGCACCAATGCCTCTTCCGCGCTGTCCCAACCGGCCGCTCCGGCATCGAGATTGCCGATGAAGCCTTCGACATCGGTATTGGTCGAGCGCAGCTCGCCGTCGGCAAACCACAGCGTGTTCGCAGCGCCGACGGCCCTGGCACGCGCATCGGGCGTGGACAGCGCCAGCGCGCCTTCCTTGTGCGGGATGGTGACGTTGGCGCCGACGAAGCCGCGCAGCGACAGCCGCAGCACGAAGTCGCGCAGATCGTCGGGCGGGACCGCCTCGATGACGTAACCACCCTCGATCCCGAGCGTGCGCAGCCAGTAACGATGGATCAGCGGCGAGCGCGAATGCGCGGCCGGCCATCCGATCAAACAGGCTGCGGGAGTCCTGAGCGCGGTCATCTTTCCCTCGGGTCGTGTTCGAGGCGATCCATTTCGCGTCCCGCCGGCTCTGTCAAGCGCGCAGCCGCCGCATCGCCGCGGCCACGATCGCAGCCAAAGCCAGTGCCGCGGCAGCGGCGAACCAGATCGCGGCGAGGTTGATCCGGGCATAGCCGAGCGCGCCGCCCGCCGAGCCCGCAACGAGCGCCGCCCACAACAGCAGGTTCGGCGCCCAATTCCAGCGCGGCCCGCCGGTGAGGCTCACCGCGAGGAACTGGCCGACCTTGACCAGCGCGCCCGTGACATAGGTGAGGCCGAGGCCCGCGCCGCCGTCGATCTGGAACACGGCGTTCTCCAGGCCCATCGCGAGCACGATGGCCGCGATCGCGAGGTTCGACAGGCCGTAGGCATGGCAAAATCCGGCACCTACAAGCAGCCCGGTTTCAATGAGAAGCAGCCAGGGCTGCCGCTCGGCCCCGCCGCCGAGCACGACGAGGCTGCCGGCCGCGGCTCCGGCCACGAACAGCGCGATCAGGCCGAGGGCGCTGGCGGCCTGCCACCACTGCGCCTCCGCAAGGCTGACGCCGAGACGCGTGGAGTTGCCGCTCATGAACGAGACGAACAGGCCGCCGAGATGCAGGAAACCGATGCCGTCGACATAGCCCGCCAGCAGGCTGAGCGCGCAGGCCAGCGCAATATTGCGACGCGAATCCAGCATTCCCTGCACCACCGCCGTGACGCGGCAGTGTCGATCAAATCGGCCGGCTTGAGAAGTGCGCTGCCGTCAGGTCGCGGCCGCGTCATCGGCCGCGCGCTGCGCCGCGCCGCCCTTGATGTCGGCGACGGCACGCGCGATCGTCGCGCGATAGCGCGCACGGGGCGGCGTCACGCCGTGGGTGAGCAGCGCGCGGCGAACCGCGGGCGACGCCCCCGTGATGAACAGCCGGATGCCGTGGCGGTGCGCCTTGACGGCGACGCGACCGAGCACGTTGGCGGCCGTCGAATCCAGGAACGGCACCGCGGCGAAATCGACCACAAGACCCTTGCGCTGGTCGGCAATGCCGTCGAGCACGTTTCCGATTGCCGAGGCGGCACCGAAGAAGAACGCACCGGTGATGCGATAGACCAGCACGTCGCGATCGATGGCGAGCGCGGGATCGTAAGGCACGCGCTCGCCATTGCCGTCATCGGGACGATCGGCGGCCACCAGCGGGGAGCGCTCCTCGATGCCCGTCATCTCCGCCATGCGGTGGATGAACAGCACCGCGCCGAGCGCGAAGCCGACCAGGATGCCTTCGGTCAGGTCGCGGAAGATGGTGAGCAGGAAGGTCGCAAGCAGCACGACGGCATCGCCCCAGGATGAGCGCAAGAGCGTCGCGAATTCGTGCTTCTCCGCCATGGTCCAGGCGACGACGACGAGCACGGCGGCGAGCGCGGCCAGCGGGATGTAGCTCGCGAGCGGCGCCGCGATCAGCATGAACAGCAGCAGGAAGACCGAATGCAGCATGCCCGCGAGCGGCCCGCGTCCGCCGGCGCGGATGTTGGTGGCGGTGCGCGCGATCAGGCCGGTGACGCAGATGCCGCCGAACAACGCCGAGCCGATGTTGGCCGCGCCTTGCGCCACCAGCTCGCAATTGGAGCGGTGACGGCGTCCGGTCATGCCGTCGGCCACCACCGCCGACAGCAGCGATTCGATCGCGGCCAGCAGCGCGAACGAGATCGCATCCGGCAGCACGGCCGTCGCCTTCGCAAGCGAGAACGCAGGCAGCGCCGGCGACGGCAATTCGCGCGGAATGCCGCCGAACCGGCTGCCGATGGTTTCGACCGGCAGCGACAGCACGGCAGTCGCGACCGCCGCGAGCACGACCGCGATCAGGATGCCGGGCCAGGACGGCCGCCAGCGCCGCAGGCCGGCGATGACGGCAATGCTGACGATCGCGACCGCGACGGCGGAGGGATTGATCGTGTGCAGGCCTGCGGCGAGCGCGACGAGTTTCGGCACGAATTCGCTGGGCTCTTTCCCGGCCAGCGTGATCCCGCCAAGATCGCGGAGCTGGCTGGCGAAGATGATCACGGCGATGCCCGCGGTGAAGCCGACCGTGACGGGGTAGGGAATGAACTTGATGTAGGTGCCGATCCGCAACAGGCCCGCGGCGATCAGGATCATGCCCGCCATCAGGGTGGCGAGAATGACTCCGTCGACGCCGTGCCGCTCTGCGGTCACCGCGACCAGCACGATGAAGGCGCCGGCGGGCCCGCCGATCTGGAAGCGACTGCCGCCGAGCAGCGACACGATGAAGCCACCGACGACAGCGGTGTAGAGCCCGCGGTCCGGCGTCACGCCCGAGGCGATTGCGATCGCCATCGACAGCGGCAGCGCGACGATGGCAACCGTCAGGCCCGCGAACACATCGGCGCGGAGATCCGCGAGGCCGTAGCCTTCGCGCCAGACGGTGACGAGCTTGGGGAGATAGAGTTCGGCAAAGGTCGGTCGACGCAGCTGATGCAGCTTGCCTGCGTGTTGGCCTGTGATGCTCATGTCCGCAGAGTGCTCCGCTGCCCACAATGCTCCGGTGCATCGTGCAGCGCGCGCGTGCGACGATGCGCTAGCTCATCCCGAGCACGATCAACGCGATCATGCTCCCACGCGGCGCGGCGGCCCCGGCTCCTTCAGGCGAACGCCCCGCCCGCCGCTGTCGCTGCGGGCCTGCTCGCCGATCAGCTCGACGCCGGCCCGGTCGAACGCCTCGACCACCTTGATCAAGGTCTCGACCACGCCGCGCACATTGCCGGTGCTGGCCTCCATCCGCTGGATGGTCGGCAGCGAAACGCCGGCGAGTTCGGCCAGGGCTTTCTGGTCAATGCCAAGCAGCGCGCGGGCTGCCCGCATCTGGAACGACGTGATCACCGTGGCCTCACGTATCAGAGTTTATAAGTGATATCTGAAGTATGTACAATGATGTAAAATACATCATTGTAAGGGGAACGCAAGGGGCTGCCCCGTCTGCCTCCGTCATTGCAAGGAACTCTCGCGACGAAGCAATCCAGACCGCCTCGGCAGAGCCAGTCTGGATTGCTTCGCTACGCTCGCAATGACGGAGGTTGGGCGCGGGTTCGGCCAAACGAAACACCGTGGGCGCGGAAACAGCCCCTCACCTCAGCCTCTCCCCGTAAAGAACGGGGAGAGGGAGTGAGAGAGCCGTGCTTCCCTTACATCACGCCGCGTGCTGATGCGCGGCGATGATCTGGTCGGCGGCGCGGCCGGTCACCTCGGCCATGTGGTCGAACTGACGGGTGAAGCTGCCGGCTCCAGCCGTGGCCGAACGCAGCTCGACGATGAGTTCGCCGATCTCCGCTTCCGGCATCATGGCGCGGACGCAGTCCCATCCGCTCCAGCCGTCACGGGTGTCGAAGCCGAGGATCTGGCCGCGCCGCGCCGACAGGATCGCGTTGATCTTAGCGGTGGCGTCGGTCGGGCAGACGATCTCGACCACGTGGATCGGCTCCAGCAGCACCGACTGGCATTGCGGCAGGCCTTCGTTGAGTCCGACCCGCGCCGCCGTGCGGAAGGCGAGGTCGGAGGAGTCGACGCTGTGATAGGAGCCGTCGGTCAGCGTCACCTGCAGATCGGTGACGGGGAAACCGAGCGGGCCGCGTGTGAGCCCGTCGACAACACCCTCTTCCACCGCGCCGATATAATTGCGCGGCACCGCGCCGCCGACCACTTTCTCGGTGAACTTGAAGCCCTCGCCGCGCGGCAGCGGCTTGATGTCGAGCACGACATCGCCGAACTGCCCGTGGCCGCCGGATTGCTTCTTGTGGCGGCCGCGCTGGACGATCGGCTTGCGGATGGTCTCCTGGTAGCCGATCGCGGGTGGATGCGAGGTGATCTTGACGCCGAAGCGGTCGCGCAGCCGCTCGCTCGCCACGCGCAGATGCATCTCGCCCTGGCCCCACAGCACGGTGTCGTGGGTCTGGGCGTTCATCACGACGCCGAGCGAAGGATCCTCCTCGTGCAGCCGGGCAAGGGCCTGGCCGAGCTTGACGTCGTCCTTGCGGTCGGTGGCGGCGACCGAGATCGCGAGCACCGGCGGCGTCGGCTCCGGGGCGAACAGCGCAGCCGGCGGGGACTTGCCGCTCGAGACCGTGTCGCCGGTCTTGATCGGGTCGACCTTGGCGAGCGCAACCGTGTCGCCGGCTTCGGCCGCGGCACGCTTGGTATCGTAGGCGCCGTTGACGGCGAGGATGCCGGAGATGCGGCCGCTCCCGCCGGAGGCGGATTGCAGCGTCGCTCCGTCGTCGAGATGGCCGGCGAGCAATCGCGTCAGCGACAGCTTTCCGCCGTGCTGCGAATGCAGCGTCTTGAAGACGTAGCCGAGCGCCTCCTTGCTGGCCGGCACACCGAGACGCTTTGCAGTTTCCTCGATGCCGGGCGCCTCGTGGCGCAGGGCCTTCATCAGGCGCAGCACGCCGTTTTCACGCGCGGCGGCACCCAGCAGCACGGGGCAGATCTGCCCCTCGCGCAATTCGCGCGCGAGATCGTCGAACACCGCATCGCGCGGCGGCTGGATGTCCTCGAGCAATTGCTCCATCAGCGCGTCGTCGTGATCGGCGAGCTTCTCCAGCATCGAGAAGCGGGCCTCCTTCTCGCGATCGAGATCTCCGCCTTCGAGCGCGACCACCTCGGAGGCCTTGTGCTCGCGGTAGATGAACGCACGTTCCAGCGCGAGATCGACGAAGCCCTCGATCAGCTCGCCCTTCCAGATCGGGATCTGGCGCAGCACCAGCGGCACGCGCGAGGCGGGCTGGAGTGTCGCCAGCGTCTCGCGGATGCGCTTGTTGGCGCGGTCGATCTTGTTGAGGAACAGGAAACGCGGGATCTTCAGCTCCTCCAGCTCGCGCAGGATGATCTGAAGCTGCGGCAGCTTCTTCTCGTCGGCCTCGCAGACCACGACCGCGGCGTCGACAGCGGGAAGCGCTGCACGCATGTCGTGGGCGAACTCAACGGAACCGGGACAATCGAGGAAGGTGTAGCTGTCGCCCATGAAACTCGTGGTGGCGGCAGTCAGGCCGACGGTCATCTTGTGATGACGGGCCTCCGGGGAGGCGTCGCCGACGGATGTTCCGGCGTCGACGCTGCCGACGCGGGGGATTGCGCCCGTTCGCGCCAGTATTGCTTCGAGAAGTGTGGTTTTACCGCTTTGGAATGGGCCCACCAGTGCGATGCACCGTGGACCTCGGGGACTTCTGACGTCTTGTCCCATTCGCCGCCTCCTTGGTGTGGAGCTCGGCCCATGATTGGGTCGGCAAACGCCGATGCTCTGCCCGTCCCCGAGATTTGGCAAGCATCAAAAATCGCTGCGGTGCGTCGTTGCCGAGATCGCGTCGGACTGACGCGATCTGCACACGCGAAATTGTCAACGACCCGGACGGAGTTCCAGGCTCTCGAGGCCAGCGGCGACGTTGAGGCCGACCTGGCCCTGCACGCTGAGCGGCTGGAGCGCGATCGAATTGTTGGAGCCGCCGATCAGCGCGTTGCCACCGATACCGACGCCGACCGAGGCGCTGCCCTGCGCGCCGGCATAATTGCCCGAGAGATCGCCGGGGCCGAGCCGGTCGACCGGCGCGAACACGCCCCAGGCAAGCGTGGTCTCCTGGGTGATGCCGATGTCGAGGCCCACTTTACGAATGGTCGCGACGTAGCGATCTTCCGGCAAACCGTCGGCACGCAGGACGCAACCGAGATTGGTCACCGATCCCACGATGAAGCCAACGCTGGCGCCGCCGCGGCATTCGAGCACGCCGACCCGGACCATCCGCTGCTGCTGCGCGCTGCTGTTTGCGACGGAGGCAACGAGGCTGGCCGCGGCGAGCCCGGCGAGGATGAACGAACGGCGCATGAATATCTCCGGCGATGAATGTGATGCGAGCAGAGAGAGCGCCCCACCCGTGTTGCGCGATGGTCTATGCCACAAGAGCCGTGGTGGTGCCAGATCACGCGTGACGATAAGCGTGCAAACAATAAAAAGGCCCGCCGGAGGCGGGCCTTTTCGAAAGGTATTCGCGACAGGCTCAGCGGAGATTACCGCAGAAGCGCTGGATGCGCTTGCAGGCGTCTTCGAGGTCCGAGGTCTTGGTCGCGTAGGAGATGCGGAACGCCGGGCCGAGGCCGAAGGCCGAACCCTGCACCACGGCGACGCCTTCGGTCTCGAGCAACTCGGTCACGAAGGTCTCGTCATTGTCGATCACCTTGCCCGACGGCGCGGTCTTGCCGATGGTGCCGGCGCAGGAGGGATAGACGTAGAACGCACCTTCGGGACGCGGGCACTCGATGCCCTTGGCCTGGTTGAGCATGGAGACCACGAGGTCGCGGCGCTCCTTGAACACCTTGTTGTTGGCGGGGATGAAGTCCTGCGGACCGTTCAGCGCTTCGACCGCGGCCCATTGTGCGATCGACGACGGGTTCGAGGTCGACTGCGACTGGATCGTCGACATCGCCTTGATGAGCTGCGCCGGACCGCCGGCGTAGCCGATGCGCCAGCCGGTCATGCAATAGGCCTTCGACACGCCGTTCACGGTGAGCGTGCGGTCGTAGAGTTTCGGCTCGACCTGCGCGACCGTGGTGAACTGGAAGTCGTCATAGACGAGGTGCTCGTACATGTCGTCGGTCATCACCCACACATGCGGATGCCTGACCAGCACGTCGGTGAGCGCCTTCAGCTCGGTCCTGGTGTAGGCCGCGCCGGTCGGGTTCGACGGCGAGCACAGGATCACCCATTTGGTCTTCGGCGTGATCGCACGCTCGAGCGCCTCGGCCTGGAGCTTGAAGCCGGTCGCGGCGGTGCAGACCACCGGCACCGGCTCGCCGCCGGCGAGCGCCACCATCTCGGGATAGCTGACCCAGTACGGCGCGGGGATGATCACCTCGTCGCCCGGATTGATGGTCGCCATCAGCGCGTTGTACAGCACCTGCTTGCCGCCGGTGCCGACGATGATCTGGTTCGGCTTGTAGGCCACGCCGTTCTCGCGCTGAAACTTGCCGATGATGGCTTCCTTCAACTCGGGAATGCCGTCGACGGCGGTGTACTTGGTCTTGCCGGCTTCGATGGCATGGATCGCAGCCAGCTTGATGTTGGCGGGCGTGTCGAAGTCGGGCTCGCCGGCACCGAGGCCGATGACGTTGCGGCCCGCCGCTTTCAGCGCACGTGCTTTATCCGTGACCGCGATGGTCGCGGACGGCTTCACACGGTCGAGCGCAGCGGCAAGGAAGGACATCGTCATCTCCTGACAAGCGTCGTGAACCCTTTGGCCTCACGACTCCGATTGTGGGAATGAGCCACCCTAAAACGTGTGCCGCTGCGCTGCAAGAAACTTCGGTCCGATCTCGAAAAAGTTTACGGATCTGGAGCGTTTCAAGGCGCGATTTCCCGCAATTTTCCGTAACTTTGCCGCCGGAATCCCTCATATCCGGCAAGGCCTGTCCTCGGAGCAATTTTGCGCGTTGCGCGCCGCCATGAAGCTGACGGCAGTCTGACGCTCGACAGGACGCTTGAGACAACCTTTGAGCGACTTGCTTTGAAAGACTTTGGCCGTCAGCGGCCGAGGCGATCACGATCGTTCAACCGTCCCGCACGAACGTGCGGCCGCGCGCTAACGCAAGCGTGATCTGATTTGCAGCGTCGCACGAAAATGATCTTTCGCGGCATTGCGGTGCGGTAGGGTTTTCGAGTTTTTCTATGGCGCGGGTCTTGCGGCGGATTCGCAACGGCATCATTGTTTAGCCGCGGTGCGGGGCAACGAACACCGCACCTTCCCGTCCTCGGAACGAACTCCAGAATGTACAAGCTCTATTCGATGCAACGCTCCGGCAACAGCTACAAGGTCCGCCTTGCGCTGGCCCTGTTGAGCGTGCCTTACGAAGCAGTCGAGGTGGACATTCTGCGCGGCGAGAGTCGCACGCCGGACTTTCTGACCAAGAACCCGTCGGGCCAGGTGCCGCTGCTCGAGGTCGGCGACGACCGCTATCTCGCCGAGTCCAACGCCATCCTCTGGTACGTCGCGGTCGGCACGCCGCTCGCGCCTGAGAACCGCATCGACCGCGCCGAGGCGCTGCAATGGATGTTCTTCGAGCAGCACGCGCTCGAGCCGAACATCGGCGCCGCCTATTTCTGGCTGTCGCTGGTCAAGGGCGGCCGCGATCTCCAGACCCACTCCCTGGAAGACTGGATGGAGCGCGGCTATGGCGCGCTCCAGGTGATGGAAAACCACCTCAAGACCAACGCCTATTTCGCCGCCCGCCAGCTCACGGTCGCCGACATCGCGCTCTACGGCTACACCCACCTCGCCGAGCGCTGCGACTTCGACCTCTCGACCTTCCCGGCGATCCGGGACTGGCTGAAGCGCGTGGAAGCTGCACCCGGCTTCGTGGCGATGGACTGGCGGCCCGCCGACGTCGACGACCCCGCCAGCATCGCGGCGGGCGCCTGACGGCGCGCTGGCTCCGGGAATAGCGGGCATAAGGGCAGCCTATGCCGCATTCTCGCCATTTTCGCCGCTATGGCCGCCCCAATATTGCCGGTTGAAACAGGGAAATTGTTCGAGTCGCGGGTGATTCGCTCGCACATTGAAGGATTTAGACCATGATTCGGGCGTCCGGCACGGCAGGCTTTCGGGGCCCAACCGTTACCGTTTCGTCTTCCCGGCTGACCAACGCGGTCGTGGCCTCGCTCGCCGTCGCCGCGCTCTCGCTGTGCCTGATCGTCACCCTGACGGTGCTGTCGACCAAGGCGACCATGGCGATGGGCCTGCCGGTCTGATCCCCGTTTCATCCCGGACCCGCCTTCAAGGTGCCGCGCGGCCCGCGCCGACCGGCATCGCGACAGGACACCGATGAAATCGCCTGTGGTAGTCGTTGCAATCACCCTGACTGCGGCCATCCTGGTCGCGGCATCGCTGTTGATTTTCACCGGCGTGCGCAAGAGCTCGGGGACGTCGACTCTGAATGCGCCGGCGCAGCAGCAGCGCCTCAGGCACGCGCATTTGGCCTAAAATCATCCGAAAGCTTTGCCCTTGCCGGCAAGTGCCCCTTAAGCGCACCGCATGAAATCGCATCGCATGGGCGCAACGATCAGCCAGTGTTGCGGCCTTACCTCGTTCGGGAGGAGCGAGACTGGCCCATGCGGTTCGGATGGCGTGCGATCTCCGGTCCGGCGCTCACAGCGGCAATTGCGCTGCTGGCGATCCTGCTCGATCGCTATATCCATGTTCCCTCGCCTGCGCCCCTGTTCGTCTGCATCGTGGCGCTCGCCGGCTCACTGTCGGGCCTCGCTTCCGCCATGACCAGCGCTGCCGTCGCGGTGATCGGCGCGGCGTTGTTCTTTCTGGCCCATCGGGCCCTGCCGGGCTATGCGGCGGCGGATCTGGTCCGACTCGGCCTCCTCGCCGTGACGACTGCCGGCACGGCCGCAATCACCGGCCTGATGCGCGAGCGACTGCTCGGCACATTCGCCGCCGAGCGCCAGAGCCACGCCACCGCCGCGCGGCTGTCGGCCGCGCTCGACCAGGTCGATATCGGCATCGTGCTGCTCGACGCCGAGACGCGTGCCGAATTCATCAACCGCGCATTTCGCGACTATTTTGCGCTGCCGGACGAAGTGGCCGACGGCAAGCCGCCCTTCATTGCGCTGATGTATCACGGTCGCGACACCGGCGCGTTCGAGCTGCCCGAGGATGAGCTCGGCACCTTCATCGCGCAGCGGATGGAAATGGTGCGGATCGGCGACGCCACGCCGATCAACATCGCCTTGCGCAATGGCGAGGTGCTGCGCTTCGTCTGCGCCGTCCTGCCCGATGGCGGGCGCATGCTGGGCTACACGCCCGTGACCGACCTCGTGCGCCACACCGACCCGCCCGCGCGCGCCGAGTACTACCGCTCGCTGCGCGATCCCGCAGGCCGCAGGCTGATGCGGTACTTGCGCGTCGCGGAGTGATGCGACGGCGCGATTGATCGGCAGTGCGATCATCACGTATGAAAGACGCTTCATCGCCTTGCGTCCTCCGAGATCGCGGAAACCCACATGTCGCTCACCATTCGCTCCGTCACGAAGCAGGACTACGATCAATGGCTGCCGTTGTGGGATGGCTATAACGCTTTCTACGGCCGCTCCGGCCCGACCGCGCTGGCGCCCGAAATCACGCGCATGACGTGGCAGCGCTTCTTCGATGGCTATGAGCCGGTGCATGGGCTGGTCGCCGAGAGCGACGGCAAGCTGCTCGGCATGACGAACTATCTGTTTCACCGCAGCACCACGGCGATCGAACCGTCCTGCTATCTGCAGGACCTGTTCACGCTGGAGGCCTCGCGCGGCAAGGGCGTCGCCTCGGCGCTGATCTACGGCGTCTACGAGCGCGCAAAGCTCGCGGGGTCCCCGCGGGTCTACTGGCAGACGCACGAGACCAACGTCACGGCGCAGAGCCTGTACGACAAGGTCGCCGAGCGCTCCGGCTTCATCGTCTATCGCAAGATCTTCTGATCGCGGCAGCCGCGGAGTCCCTGTGGATAACTCTGCCTGTCACCCGCGCGTAACATAGCGGGACTACGTTGCACCTGCGTCTGATCAGGCCCCCCGTCACCGATCAAGCGCCCCAAAGCGGTCCCCGTCAGTCGCCGCGTCTGACAGGGGCCGCATTTTTTTGGCTTCAGTTCCCGGCAGCATGGCAGCAACGCAAGGCGACGGCTTGCCGCTAGCGGGCAGCGCGGCCACAATGGCCCGCTTTCTCCTGACAGGACCTCCCATGGAAATTCGTAATCTCGGCGCCTCCGGCCTGCGCGTGTCCGCGGTCGGGCTCGGCTGCAACAATTTCGGCCAGCGCATCGACCTCGAGGCCTCGCGCAAGGTGATCCACCGCGCGCTCGATCTCGGCATCACGCTGTTCGACACTGCCGACATCTATTCGGCCATGGGCGGCTCGGAAAACGTGCTCGGCGCCGTGCTGGGCGATCGCCGCAAGGACATCGTGCTGGCGACGAAATACTCCAAGCCGATGGCGGAGGACGGAACCAAGCAGGGCGCCTCGCGCCGCTACATCATGGAGGCAGTGGACGCGAGCCTGAAGCGGCTGAAGACCGACTACATCGATCTCTACCAGCAGCACGACTATGACCCGCTGACGCCGATCGAGGAGAGCCTGCGCGCGCTCGACGACCTCGTCCGCCAGGGCAAGGTCCGCTACATCGGCAATTCGAACTTTCCGGCCTGGCGGATTGCGGAAGCGGAGTATGTCGCGCGCGCGATGAATGTCAGCCGCTTCGTCTCCTGCCAGGACGAATATTCCCTGGTCGTGCGCGACATCGAGAAGGACCTGCTGCCGGCAGCAACGGAATACAAGCTCGGCCTGTTGCCGTTCTTCCCGCTCGCAAGCGGACTTCTGACCGGCAAATACAAAAAGGGTGAGTCCGCACCCGGCGACACCCGCTTTGGCCAAACTCCGCGACTGCGCGACCGCTACGTCACCCCGCGCAACGAGGCGATCGTCGAGAAGCTGCAGGCCTTTGCGCAAGCGCGCGGTCACTCGATGCTCGAGCTCGCCTTCTCCTGGCTCGCCGGCCGCCCGCAGGTCTCGAGCGTCATCGCGGGCGCCACCCGCGTCGAGCAGATCGAGCAGAACGTCAAGGCGATCGCGTGGAAGCTCAGCGCCGATGAGATGGCGGAGATCGACAAGATCACCCAGGGCTGATGTTTAAAGCGCGCCGCGTTACTTCGCGCCGCGTCCCACCGTCTGCATCACCTCAAAGCCTTCGAACTGGGGATGACCGAGATAGAGCGGCTTGTTATCGCCAGCGCGCTGATGCGCCGCGCGAAACGCCTCCGACTTGGTCCACGCCTCGAACGCGGCATGGTTCGCCCAGACCGTGTGCGAGGCGTACAGCGTGTGATCCTCGAGCTCGGGACCGCGTAGCAGATGGAATTCGACGAAGCCCGGCACCCCGTCGAGAAACGTGTCGCGCTTCAGCCAGACCTGTTCGAAAGCGGTTTCAGAGCCCTTGGTGACGCGGAAGCGGTTCATGGCGATGTACATGGGGGTGATCTCCTGATGCTCGGCTCATCATGTCGTCATTCCGGGACGCACCGCAAGGCGCGGGCCCGGAATGACGGCTAAGCAACCAATCCCTGCATTGGTCGCGCTCCCGCGCTGTCGGGGAACACCGTCTCCGCCAGCACGCGATCGGACAGGCCGAACTGTCCCTGCAGCACGCCCTTGATCACGGAGCGCAAATCCGTGGTCGGCTTGAGGTCGCGGCCTTCGTAGAGATTTGCGAGCTTGAGGCCGGGCCAGTCGGAGATGACGCGGCCGCCCTTCACCGCGCCGCCGGCGAGCAGCGCGATCGTTCCCGTGCCGTGATCGGTGCCGTCGGTGCCGTTGATGCGCGCGGTGCGGCCGAACTCGGTGGCGACGACGATTGCGGTGTCGCGCCAGCGCTCGCCGAGGCCGCTTTCGAACTCGGCGAGCGCGCCATCGAGGCCGCCGAGCAGGAAGGCCAGACGCCCGACCGGACCGCCTTCATTGGCATGCGTATCCCAGCCGTCGAAAGCGAGCGCGGCGATGCGCGGGCCGTCGTCGGCCGCCATCAGTTTTGCGGCGCCGCGCGCGACCTGGCGCATCTGCGCGACCTGGTTGCCACCCTTTGGCTTCATGTCGTCGCCGCTCGCGACCTTGTCGAGTTGAAGACCTTGCGACAGCACTGATGCCAGCGCGGGATCGCGGTGGCGATAGAGATCGACCAGCCGCATCGCGGTGTCGTCGTCGGCCTGCGGCAGCGCCACCGGCGCCCAGCCGACGGTCGGCGCATTGCCGCGCAGCACCAGTGGCGTGGTCGGCCCGACCGCGAGCCCGCTCGACACACGCTCGCCGCGCGGCAGCGCTTCGAGCGCGCGATTGAGCCAGCCGGATTGGACGCGGCCGGGGCCGGCATAGCCGCTTTCGAGCACGTCCTGGCCATCGAAATGCGAGCGGTCGCGATAGGGCGTCGCAACGGCATGGATCACCGCGGCATGCATGTCGCGATACATGCGTGCGAACTCCGGCATCGCCGGATGCAGCGCGAAGAAAGTATCGAGCATGATCGCGGGATGCGCGCCGTCGGCGGCAAGCGCGATCGAGCCGTGCAGGCCGGCATAATCGGGGTCACCGAGCGGCGCGACGGTCGAGAGCCCGTCGAGCGCGCCGCGCAGGATCACCACGATCAATCGCGGATCGCGCCCGCCTGCCGCGCGCGCGAATTTCGGCAAATAAGCCCAGGCCGCGAAGGACGCGCCGCCGAGCAGCAGGCCGCGGCGCGAGGTGAGGAGCCGGTTCTCGACGCAGTCGATCATCATCATCTCCTCTGCATTTCCGGCGACATCAGCAGCAGCGCCAGCGCCTGCTGCCGCGACTCCGCGCGCTCGATGGTTTTGCGCGTCTCGATCGAGGCCGCATCAGCGGCGGCGAATTCGAGCAAGTCGAGCGGATCGATATTGGGCCCAAGCCGCGCGCCCATCTGCGCGGCGATGTCGAGCCTGAGCTTGATGCCTTCGGGCGCAGCCCAAGCGGCGCTGGTATCCGGGAAGCCATTGGGACCGGCCGGCGACCACAGTGGCTGGCCGAGCAGATTGAGATTGTTGAGATAGCCGCCGGGATCCTCCGGGACGCGCGCGAGCAGCCGTCCACTCGCGACCACGAAGTCGTAAGGCGAGCGCATCTTGGTCAACGGCGCCTTCCAGGCCTCGTCGGAATCGACCAGCGCAACGGCCATTGCCTTGAGATCACCGTCAGTCTTGACGAAGATGTCGCGCAACCGCGCCACGAGCGCCGGCGGCGGATCGTCGGCAACGAAATGGCGGACGAATTTGGTGGCGATGAAATTGGCGGTCGAGGGATGCCGCGCGATGTCGGCGAGCGCGGCCTCGCCTTGCGCAAGGCCTGTCGGCTCATAGGTCTTGCCGAGCAGCATTTGCGGCCCGGGCTGATGCGCGTTGGCGTTGAACGCGAAGGAACCGGGCGTTCCCAGCTGCCCTTGCCGTCCGGCAAAGGTCCAGCCGGTGATGATGCGCGCGAGCGAGGTGACGTCGTCCTGCGTGTAGCCGCCGCCGACGCCGAGCGTATGAAGCTCCATGATCTCGCGCGCGAGGTTTTCGTTGAGCCCGCGCTTGCGGTTTTGCCCGGCGCGCGAGTCCGGCCCGAGCGATTGCTGGTTGTCGAGGAAGAACAGCATCGCCGGATGCTGCTCGACCGCCCTCAGCATGTCGGCGAAGCGCCCGAGCACATGCGGCCGGATCGCCTCGCGCTCGAACGCGCCGGCCCAGATCCGCGCGAGCTCGCCCTTGCTCGCGGAGATGCAGAAATGGTTGGACCAGAACACCACCAGCCGCTCGGTGAAGCCGCACTCGACCAGCGTCGCGCGCTGCAAGCGCGCCAGCGCCTCGGCGCGAAAGGTTTTCTGGATCACGTTGAGCGGCTGCGGCGCGGGCTTGGCGGCTGGAGGCGCGGCAGCGTTGGGCTGCATCGTATCCGGCTTCGCCGAATTATCTGCCGGTTTCGCATCAGTCATCTGGCCGGCGATCTCGGTCGCGGCCGCATTGAGCGAAAGATTGCGGCGCAGCCCCGGCTTCTGATCGCCCGGCGCCTGCTGCGCCCCTTCAGCGGGCGCAGCGGCCTTCGCCGCCTCGCGCGCCTGCTTGACCTGGTCCTGATAGGCGAACACGGCCTGCCCGAGTTGAGGCGTCGATTGCAGCCCCGGTGCTTCCAGCAGCACGCCGTTGGGGCGCGCGAGTTCCGCCTTCACAAAGCCGCGCGGATCGGAGGCCGCGTTGATGAGATCGCCGGACGCCCCGCCGCGCGCTCCGAAACCGAAGCGGTTGAGCGCGACGAGGGCAGCTTGCGAATCGCGGGCCATCGATGTGTCCTTCGCGCGTTGCCAACCGCTTTCCGAGTCTGAGCGCAGCGCCTAATATACCGTAGCGGGAGATGAACCCGGCATGAAAATGACGGCGAAGCCTTTGGGCAAATCATGACAAATCCGAAAGAATTTCCCTCCGATTTTCCCTTGCCGGAGCCGCGCCGCCTCGCCTGCTCCCGTTGCGGCACCAAGTTCGGCTGCGATCTCTCGGGAAGCTGCTGGTGCGCGGAGGAAACGGCGCGGCTGCCGATGCCAGTCAAAGGCGAGGATTGTTTGTGCCGGGAATGTCTGAGGAAGGCGGCGGCAGAAGCGCGTAGCCCGGATGGAGCGCAAGCGTAATCCGGGAATTTTTGCGCGGGCACCAATCCCGGATTTCGCTGCGCTCCATCCGGGCTACGAAGCTACACCGCGTGCCCCGGGGACTTCCGCGCCAGGCCGTCGAACGCGTCGAGCAGTTTTTCGCGCCACGCATAGACGGGATCATCCGCTTCCAGCAGCCTGAACGGGCTCACCACACGCGCCCATTGAAAACCGCCGAACACGATATAGTCGGCATAGTTCGGCGCGCTGCCGCCGAGATAGGCCTGCGTCTTGAACGTCTGCCGCATCACTTCGAGCGACTTGCGGAACGCGACGACGCCGGTCTCGCGGCTCGCCTGGACCTCTTCCAGGGGCTTGCCGAACCGCGCCTCGCGCGACTGGCGGAAATAGGCGGCGTCGACCTCGCCGAGGTTTTTCGGGATGTCGGCGACGATCAGCAGAGAGAGGCCGCCGACGATGGCGATGTCGCCCCAGGCATTGAGCATGCGCGCCATGGCGCGGCCGCCCTCGCCGCCGAACAGCGACGGCTGGTCTGGAAAATTGTCTTCGAGATAATTCGCGATCGCCCAGGAATCGATCACGGGCTTGTCATGATGCAGCAGCACCGGGACCCTCTCCGAGCCGTGCGGCGAAATCGCGCTCTTCTCGGTGAAGCGCCAGGGCAGCGATTCCGCCGACAGGCCCTTGTGCGCCAGCGCCATCCGCGTGCGCCAGCAATACGGGCTGAACGGGCGCGAAGCGTCGGTGCCGACGAGTTCGAAGAGTTTGAGCGACATGGCTGGTGTTCCGTCATTGCGAGCGCAGCGAAGCAATCCAGACTGCCGCCGCGGAGACATTCTGGATTGCTTCGCTTGCGCTCGCAATGACGTTGTGGGGACAAGGTTGTGTCTTCTCCCTCTCCCCGTTCTTACAGGGCCGCGACGAGCTTCGCTCGCGCTGAGAGGGTCGGGGTGAGGGGCTGCCTCCGCGATCACGCTGAGAGACGGACTCGCGGAGAGTCCCCCTCACCCGCCACGCTTCGCGTGTCGGCCTCTCCCCGCAAGCGGGGAGAGGCGAAGAAACTACCGCCCGTTCGTGCGCAGCAACCTCTCGCCGTCCGTCGTCACCGCGATGATCAGCCCCACGCCTGCAATCGTTTCGCGGGTGACGTAGCCGCGCTCGGCGGCGTCTTCCCAGATGGTGAGGCGCGGGCACGAGGTCTTCCAGGTCGCGATCACCTCGGCATAGGCGCGCGGCTCGCGCGCGATCCATTCGACGAAGTCCAGCACCAGCGGGTCGGCCGTCTCGCTCATTGCAAACCTCCCTTGTCGAAGGCTGCCAACACCGGCGTGCGAACCAGCAGCCAGCCGCCATAGGCCATATAGTAGCAGGCGATGGTGGTGATCAGCTTGTTCGACCAGGCCACGAATTGCTGGTCGGTCATGGCTTCGAGGATGCGCCGCGCCAGCGTGGTGCCGAGCATCGAGGCTGCGATCGCGACACCGGCGAGCACGGGATCGAGGCTCGCGGCCTGGTCGATGATGCCGCCGAAATAGACGAGCTTGGTGAAATGGCTGACGAGCTGGCACATCGCCTTGGTCGCCACTTTCTCGCGCCGGCCGAAATCGCCGCCGAGGAAGAAGGTGTCGAGCAACGGGCCGGACACGCCGGTCATCAGCATCAGGCCCATGCAGATCGTGCCATAGACGGTACCCTGCCAGAGACGGTCAGGATCCGGCTTGATGTTTGACGGCAGCAGCCGCGCCATGAACGGGGTGATGCCGAGCAGCAGCAGCGCCATCGGCTTGTCCGGCACATAGCGGGTGAGCGACCAGGCCGCGAGCGCGACGGCAGCGCCGACCATGTAGTTCGCGACCGGCCGCCAGCGGATATGCGTCCGCCAGAGGAACGCGCGCCAGCCGTTCGAAGCCATCTGCGTGATCGCATGCAGCACCATCGCCGTCGGCAGCGGCATCAGCGCCAGCAGCACGCCGATCAGGATCAGCCCGCCCGCCATGCCGAACAGCCCCGACAGGAACGCGGTGGCGACCATCAGCAATCCAAGGGCAGCGATCATGATGGGCGTCACGCGAGATTCTCCTGCAAGCGCATAAGGGACGAAGGCTGCATCGCTCCCTCGCCCCGCTTGCGGGGAGAGGGTGGGGTGAGGGGGAGTCTCCGCAAGGAAGGTGGCAGAGGGACTCGCGGAGAGTCCCCCTCACCCGGAATTTGCTCTCGCAAACTCCGGCCTCTCCCCGCGTGCGGGGAGAGGCGAAGAACGCGGCGGCGGCCCCAAACACAACTTGGAATTACTCTCATTCTTGTGCCTCGCTTGCCCTGGCTTCGCAAACTGAGTTATCTTGGCCTTGCATCAGCTTTCCTGAGGGTGGGTCATTTGCGACGGCTGCTGTTTCTCAACGGCATCAAGGCATTCGAGGCGGCGGCGCGGACCGGCAGCTTTGCGGCGGCCGGGCTCGAGCTGAGCGTGTCGGCGGCGGCCGTCAGCCGCATGGTCCATCTGCTGGAGGAACGTCTCGGCGTCGCGCTGTTCGAGCGCAAGGCCAACAAGCTCGTGCTAACGCAGGCAGGCCGCGCCTATCAAAGCGGGCTGACGCCGATCTTCGATGCGCTGGCAAGCCTCACCGCGCAGGTGACGGCTCCCTCGAGCGTCCGCGTGCTCACCATCGGCGTCGGACATACGTTTGCGATGCGCTGGCTGATCCCGCGCCTGTCGGAGTTTCGCAGCGAGGAGCCCGACATCGAGGTGCGCTTCACCACCGGTGGTGCCGAGGTCCCATTCGGCGAGGACTGGAGCTGCGGCATCAAGCTCGGCACCGGCGACTGGCCCGGCCTGGTCGCCGAGCCGCTATTCGCCGGCGACCTCACGCCGGTCTGCGTGCCTCGCCTCGCCACCGGCCTGAAGCGGCCCGCCGACCTCAAAGGGCCAGGCCTGATCCGCGTCACGCATTCGCCGGAGGATTGGCCGATCTGGCTCAAGGCGGCGAACCTCACCCGCATCAACGCGCGCGGACCGGAATTCCAGTTCTACGGCCAGGCGCTCCAGGCCGCCGCCGACGGCCTCGGCATCGCCATGGGCATCCGGCCCTATATCGACGACGATCTCGCCGCCGGCCGGCTGGTCGCGCCGTTCGATCTCTCGGTTCCCAAGGGCATGCGCTGGTACCTGCTGTATCGCAGTTTTCAGACCGAGCAGCGCGACTTCGCAGCGTTCCGGCGCTGGATCATGCGGGCGGCCTCGGAGCCCGCCGCACGCCCCGCCAGGCGGATCGGCCGCGCCGCGCCGCGGAACTGACGCCCGTTCCACGAGGCCCTGGGCAAAAAAGCCGGCCGCTTGTGAATGGCTTCACATACTGAACCCGCCAAACGTGGTCCCCTGACCCTTCAACAAGACACTTACGGAACATTTGGGGACTACAATGACGACCATCTACGACGGCTTTGACATCGAATCCTTCGAGGCCGGCAAAGGCCTCTGGCATGCCCGCATCCGCCGCGCCGATCTCAGCCCCCTCGCCATCGACGGCGTGCTGTTTCCGGCCATGGAAGTCGGTTTCGCCTGGCCGGATCAGAACGCGGCGATCGCCGATGCCAAGCACCACATCGACCGCTTCCGCCGGCGGGCCGACGACCACGACGACGAATAAGCGCGGGACTCCAGGCGAACCAAGGGACAGCGCAGCATAAAGGGGGAACCGGTCATGTCAGTCATCGAATTCGAAGACACGCCGCGGCCGAGGATCTACGCCCGCAATGTGCTGTCGAAATGCCCCGAATGCGACGGCGATCTCGCAGTGCTTCGCGTGATCGGCGGCCGCGCCGGATGCGAGTACTGGACCATGCGCTGCACCGATTGCGGCGGGATCCATCTCGACATCCTCGAGCCGCACCGGGCGAGCAACGACGACGAGGCCCCGCCGCCGGCGGCGTAAGGCGCGACCGGCGATCCGGTCGCACGCTCGCAATCGCAATTCCATCCGGCCCCTGCAACTGCTATGCTGGCGCAGCAACCGCGCGCGCAGGCGAGGCATGACGGATGATCAAGGCTCTGCTGCTCGATCTCGGCGATACACTGATCGACTCCGCCAGCGAAAAACCGTTTCCCGGCGTCGAGGACGCGCTCGGCGTGATCGAGACCTTCGAGACGGCGGACCACGCGCCGCTGGTCGTGTGCCTGGTCTCGGACTACACGATGCCTGAACCGCGGACTTCACAGGCGATCGCTGCGACCTTTGCCGAATACCTTGAGGTGCTCGACAGGACCGGCCTGCGGCGCTTCTTCGAACCGGTCGAGGAACGCGTGACGCTGTCGACCCATGCCGGCGCGAGAAAGCCCGACGCCTTGGTGTTCGAGACAGCCTTTAAGCGCGCCGGTGTCGACGGCGGCTTGAATCAGGCGCTGTTCATCACGGAAAATGCCGAGCATATAGCGGCCTGCCGCAAACTTGGGATGAAGACCCTGCGATATGGCACCGATTTCACATCCTGGTCGCAGGCCCCCTTGCTGATCTCGCAGGACATTGGCGCCGCCGGCTTCAAGAACAGCGAAGCGGTGTTCAGACCCGCTTTGGCCGACCGTGGCCTGAGGCTTCAATCCATCGAGGACCTCAGCCCGAACAAGCTCCGCGGCACTGCACGCAATCTGGTGCAGCTGCATTCGCCCGACCTCGGCAGCTTCAACGACGTGCATGTTGAGTTGCCGGTGGAGGTCGCGGCGAGCCTCGATTCGGCCGGTCGCATCACCGCGGTGCACTCGACACCCCGTCCTGACGACGTGGCCGAGGCCATTCTGAATGTGCAGTCGCTCGCGGCCAACAAGCAGATCGCCGACGGTCCGCCCGATCCCGCATCGCCCGTGCTGCCGACCTATCGGGTGGAAACGGATTCTGAGGGGCGGCGCATTCTGCGCCGCCGCCGCTTGACGGCCTTTTGACCGCAGACCGCCGCCTCAAATGCAGCAGCCGCACAGGAAGCGGATGCGGGTCAGCACCCTTTTGCCGCCGACCGTGCGGATGACGTGGGTGCGAACATTGTTCGACGACGCATCGTCGGCCGCGGCGGCGGCCACCAGCCCTTTCTTCTTCTTCGCCGTCTTTGCGGCCGCCTTCGGCTTGCCGTCGAGCTCGATGCGACCGTTCCTGAGCAGCGTCTCGACGAAGGCGCCGACCTCGTCCTCCGTGCGGTTGTGCTCTGGCAACGCGCCGAGCACCGCCGCACGGGCGCCGGAGCGGCCGATCAGAACCGGCTCCGCCGCGAAGGCGACCACGCCGCGAAGTCTGGTGTCGATATCGCCGAGCGGGACTTCGCGCCGATGCACCGCTTCCGCCACGCCCTCCCCGAGCATGGCGAGCGGGCGGATCGCGAATCTGGCGCCCTTGGCGCCGATCCGCTCTCGCAGATCCGAGAGCGTGCTCGGCGCGATCGTGGCGCTCGCCTTCAGGATCTTGGGTGGCGGCCCCGCCAACGCCGCCGTCGGCGCGGTCATGGCGGCGCTGCCGAGCATGATGTCGTGATCGGAGAACGCCTTGCCGATGATCTCGCGATTGGCGCCGTTGTTGATCTGGCCGTCGGCCTTGACCATGGCCCGGCCCACGGACTGAAAATATCGCGCCGTCTCCGGCGTCTGCCGCACCGCTTCGACCAACAGCCTGCCGCAGGTCTGCGCGGCGGTCAGCAGCGCCGCCTCGCTGCCGGCGCCGCTCGCCGCGAACACGCCGCGGAGCGTGTCATAGAATGCGCCGGTGAAGACGCGGCTGAAATTGTGGCTCTCGCGCGTGAGCAATTCGGGCGGATCTTCGAACTTGCCGGCCGGCAAGGTGCTGGGCAGCTGCCATTTGAACGTATTCAGCGCCCGCCGCGGCTTCGAGGGATTGACGTTGCCGAACTGCTTGAGAATGGCGGCCGACAGATATTCGGAACTCGCCTCGACGAAATTCGGCAGGGACAGGTCGGGCGTGATCTCAAGCAGCTTGATCCGCGTCGCCTGGTCCGACAGCGCGGTCAGCAGGGCAACCACGTCGCCGAACGCTTCGTGAAACGCTCCGACCTCAGGTAGCGGGCTGTTGAACAGCTCCGGCCGCTGGGAATCGAGCAGGGCGTGGCCGACCTCATGGCTGACCGTGTCGGTGCTGGCCGCGGAGAAGGTGGTTGTGGTGCCGTCGTTGAAGTCGAAGAACCGAACACCTTGCGTGTCGTAATAGGCATTCAACCGCCGGGGGCCGACCGTTTCACCGTCATTGTAGGTCAGGCTGATGTCGATGCGAGGCCCTTGCGACCATCTGGCGAGGTTGCCGGCATAGGTCTCCCAGGCCTCCACAGCGGCGAGCGCCGCTTCCCGGCTCTGCCAGAACAGAAAGTCCCGCTGATTGACACCGAACGGGGCCTCGGCCGCGTGAGCCTCATAGTTGAAATTTGCACGCCCGGCCGGACGGTCGGGCCGCGCGTCCTGCTGCCGTTGCTGCATATCGGTCACGGCATTGGGGTCGTTCGGGATGAAATTGATTGTCATGGAATCTACCCGCTGTTGAGGCGACTGGCCGCGCCTGCGGCCGAAAGCGCCGCCGAGATGCATGAAAATGGTCAGATCATCGCGCAATAAACACCACCTAAAGTAGCGCCATCGCCGTCCGACGCAACGACAAATTTGTCGCGTCGGGGCGATCATGGCTCCTGCTGCCAACCTGCTGTCAGCAGCCTGAGCACGGACGTACCTTCGCTCTTTTCTGAAGGGCTGACTCGTCCCATATTCGGGGCATGGCGAAGAAACCTGCTCCCCCGAAATCCCCCAAATCCAAGGCCCCGAACTCGAAGGCACATCGGCCTGACGTCCAGCCGATCGGGCCGGCGTTGGCCGAGTTGCTCAATCCCGCGATCAATCGCGGCGATGCCGGGCTTGGATCGGGCACCGGGCTGCAGCCGCCGCCGGACAATTCGCGCGACCGCCGCGCCGGGGGCGAGGCCGCCGCCCATCGCGCACGCGCCTCGACGCCAAAGGAGTTTCCGCAGGATAATGCCAAGCCGATGCCGCTGCGGCCGAATCCGCAGCCGCCGGGCGCGCGCGCGACCACCGAAGGCTTTGAAGAAGCGCCGCAGGCCAATTACGGCACCGCGGCCACGATCCCGACGCTCGATCCGGAACTGGCGCGGCAGCTCGGGCTTCCCACCGAAGAGGACGATGCCGAGGCGCTGGCGCGTCCGCCACGTACCAAGATGGAGGCGCTCGGCGTCAAGGCGACCGCCGACGCGCTGGAATCGCTGATCCGCGAGGGCCGGCCGGAGTTCCGCAGGGACGACGGCTCCACCAAGGTGTGGACCCCGCACCGGCCGCCGCGCCCGGAGAAGTCCGAAGGCGGCGTGCGCTTCGAGATCAAATCGCCGTACGAGCCGCGCGGCGACCAGCCGACCGCGATCGCCGAGCTCGTCGAGGGCATCCAGCGCAACGACCGTTCGCAAGTGCTGCTCGGCGTCACCGGCTCCGGCAAGACCTACACCATGGCCAAGGTGATCGAGGCGACGCAACGGCCCGCCATCATCCTGGCGCCGAACAAAACGCTCGCCGCCCAGCTCTATGGCGAGTTCAGGAGTTTCTTCCCCGACAACGCGGTCGAGTACTTCGTCAGCTATTACGACTACTACCAGCCGGAAGCCTACGTTCCGCGCACCGACACCTACATTGAAAAGGATTCCTCCATCAACGAGCAGATCGACCGCATGCGCCACTCGGCGACGCGCGCGCTGCTCGAGCGCGACGACGTCATCATCGTGGCGTCGGTGTCCTGCATCTACGGTATCGGCTCGGTCGAGACCTACACCGCGATGACCTTCGCGCTGAAGAAGGGCGAGCGCATCGACCAGCGCCAGCTCATCGCCGACCTCGTCGCCCTCCAGTACAAGCGCACCCAGGCCGATTTTACCCGCGGTACCTTCCGCGTCCGCGGCGACGTCATCGACATCTTCCCGGCGCACTACGAAGACCGGGCCTGGCGCGTAAACCTGTTCGGCGACACCATCGAGACCATCGAGGAGTTCGATCCGCTCACCGGCCACAAGCAGGACGAGCTCGAATTCATCAAGATGTACGCCAACTCGCACTACGTGACGCCGCGCCCGACGCTGGTGCAGGCGATCAAGTCGATCAAATCGGAGCTGAAGCAGCGGCTCGACCAGCTGCACGACCAGGGCCGCCTGCTGGAAGCGCAGCGTCTGGAGCAGCGCACCACCTTCGATCTCGAGATGATGGAGGCGACCGGAAGCTGCGCCGGCATCGAGAACTATTCGCGCTATCTCACCGGGCGCCTGCCCGGCGAGCCGCCGCCGACGCTGTTTGAATACGTCCCCGACAACGCGCTGGTATTCGCCGACGAGAGCCACGTCACGGTGCCGCAGATCGGCGGCATGTTCCGCGGCGACTTCCGCCGCAAGGCGACGCTCGCCGAATACGGCTTCCGCCTGCTCTCCTGCATGGACAACCGCCCGCTCCGCTTCGAGGAGTGGGACATGATGCGGCCACAGACAGTCGCGGTGTCGGCGACGCCGAGCGGCTGGGAGTTGAACGAGAGCGGCGGCGTATTCGTCGAGCAAGTCATCCGCCCGACGGGCCTGATCGATCCGCCCGTCAACATTCGCCCCGCCCGCACCCAGGTCGACGATCTCGTCGGCGAGGTCCGCGCCACCGCCCAGGCAGGCTATCGCTCGCTGATCACGGTGCTGACAAAGCGCATGGCGGAGGACCTCACCGAATATCTGCATGAGCAGGGTATTCGCGTTCGCTACATGCACTCCGATATCGACACCATCGAGCGTATCGAGATCATCAGGGATCTTCGCCTGGGCGCCTTCGATGCGCTGGTCGGCATCAACCTGCTCCGCGAAGGCCTCGACATTCCTGAATGCGCGCTGGTCGCGATTTTGGACGCCGACAAGGAAGGCTTTTTGCGCAGTGAAACGTCCTTGATTCAGACCATCGGCCGCGCCGCGCGCAACGTCGACGGCAAGGTGATCCTCTACGCCGACCAGATGACGGGCTCGATGGAGCGCGCCATCGCGGAAACCAATCGGCGCCGAGAAAAGCAGGTCGAGTACAACACCGCCAACGGCATCACGCCGGAGAGCGTGAAGAAGCAGATCGGCGACATCCTCAACTCCGTCTACGAGCGCGACCACGTACTGGTCGAGGTCGGCGGCCACGACATGACCGACGACGTCATCTCGATCGGCCACAATTTTGAAGCCGTGCTCGCCGATCTCGAAACCCGCATGCGCGAGGCGGCAGCCGATCTGAACTTCGAGGAAGCCGCGCGCCTCCGCGACGAAGTCAAGCGCCTGCGCGCAACCGAGCTCGCGGTAGTCGACGACCCCACCGTCAAGCAGCGCACGGTGCAGGGCAAGGCCGGCGCCTATGCCGGCACCAAGAAGTACGGCGACGCCGCCAACCTGCCCGTCAGCGCGATGAAGAAGAAAACCGTGAGCTCCGCGCTGAAAGCGAGCGGCGGCGGCAGCGGCTCGAAGGTGCACAAGCCGCATCTCGACGAGATGCATGGGCCGGAGTCTTTGCCCTACCGCGAAAACCCGAGCCTGCCGGCAAAACCGTTCGGCAGCACGAGCCGGATCATCCAGCCGACGGACTCAAGGCAGTCCGGGCCCGAGTTCGGGCCGGCGCCGAAGTCGACGGGCGGGCAGCCGGGACGACGGGGTGGGTGGAAGAAGAGGTAGGCGGCGGAGTATCGTCCCCACTTGTCGTGGCTATGGATTCCGGGCTCGCCCCTTTGCGGCGCCCCGGAATGACGAGGGAGCATGTGGTGCCGTTCGCGCCTACAGCTTCCCCTGCCCGTTCACCTGACCCTGCTGTTGCTGCTGCTTTTCCTGCTCCTTGGCGTGATGCCTGCCGTAGAGGCAGCCGGCGGCGGCGCCCAGCACGCCGTGATGGCCGGCATAGTGGCCGGCGACGCCGCCGACGACGGCGCCCTTGATGCAGCCCTTGGCGTTGGCGGCGGAGGTCGCGCCCAGCATCAGAAGTGCTGCGGCGACGGTGAGAAGCGGGGATTTCATGATCGATGTCTCCGGATCAGTTTCGGTGTCTCAACGAGCACCGACGGGCGCGGGTTCCCGTGTACCGGTGTGGCGGGACGCGCCCGCCGGCATGCACGCGGCGTCATCGCGGGGCGCAAACCCACTCGAATTCGAGCAGGCGACAACGAACGCAACCGGTAATTGCATTTCATGAACCGGGCCTTGCATCGGCGCGTCATATGATCCGGACACCTTTGTTTTTGCGGATTGATGGACCCGCAGAGCGCGCATTGGCGTTTGCAATCGACACCCCACGAGGGCGGGAGCGGCATGACGGTTGAATCGCTGAACAGGCAACGCGTGCTGCATCTGCTGGACAGTTTTGCGCGCGGCGATATCGAGGCCGCGCTGTCGTGCTGCACCGACGACGTCGACTTTCTCACCCACGCGCCGATCGACGTGCTGCCGCACATGGTGCCGCGTCACGGCAAGCAGGAGCTGCGCGAGCTGTGGCAGACGGTCTGGTCGCGCTATTCCGAAATCCGCTACAAGGCGCCGCACATCCTCGCCGAGGGCGACGAGGTCGCGACCTACATGCACACCTACTTCAAGAAGCGCAGCAACGATCGCGTCGTGCAGTTCGACATGGCGGTGTTCTACAGCTTCCGGGGCGGACTGGTGGCGCAGATCCGCGAGATCATCGATTCCTACGATCTGGTGCAGCAGGTGCTGGAGCGGGAGATCGGGCCGCTGATCGTGGGCGCGCGGGCCGACGGGGGATGACCCTTCTCCCTCGCCCCGTTCTGACGGGCAGAGATAAAGCAGAGACCGGGAGATTACGGGGTTCTGTTGTAAATCTCACAAAGCCGCATCAATTGTGCATTGCGAAAACGTGAATTGCGTTTTGGCCGAAATCGCCTATTTTATTTGTATACGAATGAATTGAGCGGCCCCCGCACCTTTGCTGTGCATGGGGTTGCTTTCCGTTTTTTCTGCAAGCCAGCTTCAGGACGCCCCCAAATGACAGAGCACAGCCTCTGGCGTTTCTCGCGCGCGTTGCATCGCGCGGTGAACGACCGGGATTTCAGGGACATCGAGACCCTGATCGACGAGGATGTCGAGTGGGCGATCTACGGCCCGATCGACATGTTTCCGTTCCTCGGCGCGCGCCAGGGCCGGGACGCCGTGCTCGACGTCATCCGCCAGCTCGCCGACAATTTCCACGTCCGCCGCTTCGACCGCGAGAGCATCATGCTCGCCGTGGATTCCGCCGCCTCGATGCTGCGCTATTCGCTGACCGCGCTGGATTCCGACAAGCCGATCAGCTTGCGGGTCGCGCAGTTCGCCCAGTTCAGGGCGGGCAAGCTGATCAGCATGCGCGTGCTGGTCGACACCTTCGATCTGGTTGAACAGGCACTCGGCCGCGCCATTCATCTGCCAAAGATGACCCGCGTCGGCTGAGGGGGACGCCAACGGGCCCCGCTTGCCGGGACCGATGATTGATGCTCGCCCGACCCGCGTCCTGGCCTCCAGCCCCGCCGGATGCCGTCGTGGCGAAGCTCGTCATCGGGCGCGCGCCTTTCGCGCGGCCCGTTGGTTCGCCATTCCAGTGGTTTGAGCATGATCTCCGCGCAAGCGCGTTCCGCGTTTGTCGCGAGGGAAAACCGCTGCACACTTTGCGCTGGCGCGGCCCTTCGGGTCGGATCATGCTCTGGCCGAGGCGAGCCGCCACAATTTCGCAACGATAGATCACCATGTGTTGAGCGGACGGAATGGCGCATGGTCATCACCGAAGGCCGCACTATAGTGACGGCAAGCATGCGCTGGGCTCGCGGGCAGGACGATGGAATTCTCGACAGGTTTTGGCTGGACCAGGCTGCCGGTGCTGGCGGCCGCATTCATTTTGGGCTCGGTTCTGACGGTCTCGGCGCAGATCATCCCGCCCTTCTCGGCGGCAGCGCCTGACGACGAGGCCGAGACCGAAGCCACAGAGACCGCCGCAGCCCCCGACGTCAACGACCCCGACATTTTAAAGGGCATCGACGTCGACAAGCTCGACTGGAGTCAACTCGCGGTCGACGCCGGAACCGGCAACGACGTCATGGCCGCCAAGAAGCGCGCCCAGGCCGCCGCCAAGGACGGCCTGAACTGGTCGTCGAACGCGAACGCCAACGGCTCCTCCGCGGTGACGGTGAAGCAGTCGGTCTCCTCGTTCTGGGACGCCCGCATCGGCGCCGACATGACGGTGACGAGCGAGCCGCGGACGATGTCCGAGCTGCTGGCGCAGAAAGCCACCAATGGCGGCAGCCTGCCGCAATCCTCCGGCAGCGCCTGGGCGGCGGCGACCGCGCCGGGCGCCGGCTCGATCTGGGACAAGACCGCGGTGGAAGCCCGCGTCGATCCCGGCGCCGAGCAGAGCAAGATCGGGGCGTCGCTGATCAAGTCGGTGCCGCTGTCGAGCGACACGTCGCTGACGCTCCAGAACGGCTACAGCGTCAACCAGCAGGGCACCACCGCGGTGCCCGGCATCGGCGGCCACATCACGCGCAATTACGAGACCGAGCAGAGCGCCAAGGTCACCCTCACCGACACCGGCACCAGCATCACCGCTGGCCAGTCGCTGTCGACCACCGACGACAAATGGCTGCGCAAGGTCGGCGCCGAGCAAAAGCTGTTCGACAACGTCACCGTCTCCGGCTCGGTCGGCGAGACCTCGCAGGGCGCGATCAACAAGAGCCTGACGGCGGGCTTCAAGAAGAGCTGGTAGCAGTCCCGCGCCCACCCTCTCCCATCATCCCGGGATAGGTTCGTTTTCCCAGCAGTTCAGACTCTCGTAACCATACGCCACGGCAAAGCCCCCGAATCGTCCGCCCTTGCCGTATCTCGGCCAAGTTGCGGTCAAAATCCGACGCCCTAGTCGGATGACCGAACTCGTCGTGCGGGGACACTCGCGCTGCGCTCAACGCGAACAGGGGAATAACGATGAACGCCATGCGTCCGGAAAAGACCGAACCCACCGAGACCGAGACGGTCGACACCGACCTCGCCGCAGTGACGGAAGTCGAAGCCGGCATCCGCGACTTCGTCCGCAACGACATCGCCTATCTGCGCCGGCCGGCATCGGGAACCACCGACACGCCGCCGCTCGATCCGAGCGCGGAAGCCACCGTCACCAACGTCAACTCGCTGATCCAGCGCGTCGCCGGCACCTCGCTCGCCGAGATCGAGAACCTGATCTCCGAGCTCGAGAGTCTGCGCGACCTGCTCCATGCCGAAGGCCAGCGCGTCCAGCGCGAGATCTCCGGCTATGCCCAGCTCAGCCAGGCCGCGATGAAGTCGACCCGCATGATCGCCGACAACGTCGCGCAGTGGAAGCGCGCCGCCGACGGCCTGCGCAACAGCTGATCACTCACCTCAAGCATCACCAGCCGCCGCGTTCCGCAAGGGGCGCGGCGGTTTTGATTCGTGGGGGGAGTTGGGTGCGCATAAGCTCCCCACAATAGGTGTCATCGCCCGACTTGCCGCCTTCGCTAAGGCTTCGGCGGCCGAGTGAGTTCTTGGCCCGGCGAAGCCCTTGGCGGAGACGGGATCGGGCGATCCAGTATTCCAGAGACAATGAGGCAAGAGCCGAGACGCCGCAGCGTACTGGATGCCCCGGTCCCGGCTCCGCCAAGGCTACGCCGGGCCACAAGCTCGCCCGGCCGCCGAAGCTTCAGCGAAGGCGGCAAGCCGGGGCATGACAGCGGAGGGTGTGGCTGCGAACGATTGAGGCAGTGGACATGCGTTCACACAGTCAATGCAGCCGACCCGGTTCACTTTGAACCCTCCGCGCCCCAGCGCCGACCAATGCCAAGCGCCCGCAGCCTTGCTGCCGGGCCTGGGGACATTTCAGATGGAAAGCATTCGGCCCGACAATACGGACCCTATCCCGCTGCGGCCCGCGCCGAACCAGTTCGGCACGATCATGCTGCGCTTCGTCGGATTGCTGGCGGTCGCGATCGCGGTGCTGGCGTTCGTCTATAGCCGCTGACGGCGGAGGCCGGACCCGAAGAGTTAACGAGCCCTTAACGGCTCGCGTCGACCGTCGAGGCTTCCAGGGTGTAGCCGCCATCGGCATAGCCCTTCACCACCATGCCGGCGACCAGCATCACTGCCAGCGTCGCGGTCGCAAAGATAAATCCCACCAGCTTGAGTGCGCCGCGGTCTGCCATGGTCCTCGTCCCCTGTTCTCTGCCCAATTCGTTTCAATTAGACAGCGACAGGTTCATAATTGGTTAGCAACTCGATGGTTCCGCCAACTGCTTCGCGGGTCATCACGTTGAGCAGGCTTATGGCAGCCGCCCGGAATCGCGTCCATAGCGCGCGGGCAACACTCGCGCACACATTTGGACCGTTCATCTTGGAACAGCTCTAACCGCCCTGCCGCATCGGCACGAAGGCGCTGGCGGTGATGGAATAGACCTCCTCGCCGCGCTGGTTGGTGCCGGTGGTGCGGGCCGTCAGAATGCCCCAGCCGGGGCGCGAGGCGGAGCTGCGCTTGTCGATGACTTCGTTGACGTAGGCGACGGTGTCGCCGGCGAGCACCGGCCTGATCCAGCGCAGGTCGCGAAAGCCCGGCGACGGCCCCCACACCGCGACCTCCTCGCCGCGCGAAGCGGCCTCACGCGCCAGGCGCTGGCCATCCGCGACAAGCAGGCTCATGCAGGCCGAGCCGACGTGCCAACCGGAAGCTGCGAGCCCGCCGAACAGCGAGTTCTCGCCTTCCTTCTCGTCGAGGTGGAAGCGCTGCGGATCGAACTTTGCGGCGAACGTCTTGATGGACTCCGCGGTGAACGTGTAGGCGCCGATCTCGCGCCGGTGGCCGATCTCGATCTCCTCGAAGAAGGGCATCAGACTGCTCCCTCGCGCCGCTTGATCAGGATCGGCGAGGTCATCTCGCACAGCGCCTCGCCCTTGGCGTTGCGCACCGTGCATTTGAACTTGACGATGCCGAGCTCCGGCCGGCTCTTCGAGGCGCGCGCCTCCAGCACGTCGACGTCGAGCATGAGATCGTCGCCGGGCCGCAAGGGTGACAGCCAGCGCACCTCGTCGACGCCGGGCGAGCCGAGCGAAGCGGCGCGTGTGATGAAGCCATCGGCCATCATCCGCATCATCAGCGAGCAGAGGTGCCAGCCCGAGCCGGACAGGCCGCGCAGCATGCTGTTGGCCGCGGCCTCCTCATCGAGGTGCATCGGCTGCGGATCGAACTCGGCGGCGAAAGCCAAGATCTCGTCGCGGGTGACATGGCGCGGGCCGAATGTTCCGAACCGGCCGGGCGGGAAATCTTCGAAGGTCAGGGTCATCTCGGGAATGCTTTGAGGGAATGACAGATTGTGGCCGCACTTTGCGGCAATCTCAACCCGCCGGCCCGCATGGCTCGTGCTACATATGGGGTGTCGGCGTTGGTCTTGAGTCGGATCAACCGGCAGGCCGAGGCCCGATTTGCCCTGGGGAGAGCAATGTTTTCATTCAGCGACCTGTTTCAATGGGACCGATTCATAACCCCTACGATCATCAAGACCTTCTACTGGCTGGTGATCGCACTGATCTGCCTGTTCGGCCTTTCCGGAATCTTCTCCGGTCTCGCGACGATGGCGATCAGCCCGTTCGGCGGCTTCCTGGTGCTTCTGTCATCGATCGCGAGCATCGTTGTCGGCATCGTGTTCTCGCGCATCGCCGCGGAGCTGATCCTGATCGTCTTCCGCATCAACGAGCATCTCGGCGCGATCCGCGACCAGGGCGGCGGGGCGCGGTGAGGCGGCTGCAGGTGCCGTAGGGTGGGCAAAGGCGCAAAGCGCCGTGCCCACCATCCTTTCGCGATTTGAGAGAGACGTGGTGGGCACGCTTCCGCCTTCGCTCTTCGAGCTACGGCGGACAAGTCGCTTTGCCCACCCTACAGCACCGCTCTTTCGCGTCTTACGTATTGAACCTGAAGTGCATCACGTCGCCGTCGGCGACAACGTATTCCTTGCCTTCGAGACGCAGCTTGCCGGCATCGCGGGCGCCGGCTTCGCCGTTCAGCGCGACATAGTCCTCATACGCAATCGTCTCGGCGCGGATGAAGCCTTTTTCGAAGTCGGTGTGGATCACGCCGGCCGCGCCCGGGGCCTTGGTGCCGCGATAGATGGTCCAGGCGCGCGCTTCCTTCGGGCCCACCGTGAAATAGGTGATGAGGTCGAGCAGGGTGTAACCGGCGCGGATCAGGCGATCGAGGCCGGCTTCTTCGAGACCCAGCGTCTCCAGGAAGTCGGCGCGCTCCTCGCGCGAAATGGTGGCGATCTCGGATTCGATCTTGGCGGAGATGACGACGGCAACGGCGCCTTCCTTGGCCGCCTGCTCCTCCACCGCCTTGGAGAACGAATTGCCCGTGGCAGCCGAGCCTTCCTCGACGTTGCAGACATAGAGCACGGGCTTGGACGACAGCAGGCCGAGCATCCCGAAGGCGCGCTCCTCCTCCGCCTTGCGCTCGACGAGGCGGGCGGGCTTGCCCTCGCGCAGCAGCACCAGCGTGCGGTTGACGAGGTCGAGCTGCTCCTTGGCGTCCTTGTCGTTGCCCTTGGCTTTCTTCGTGAGGTTGTCGACGCGCTTCTCGAGGCTGTCGAGGTCGGCGAGCATCAGCTCGGTCTCGATGGTCTCGATGTCGGCGAGCGGGGCGATCTTGCCCTCGACATGCGTGATGTCGGAATCCTCGAAGCAGCGCACGACATGCGCGATGGCGTCGACCTCGCGGATGTTGGCGAGGAACTGGTTACCGAGGCCTTCACCCTTGGAGGCGCCGCGCACGAGGCCGGCGATGTCGACGAAGGTCAGCCGGGTCGGGATGATCTGCGCCGATTTGGCGATGGCCGAGAGCTTGTCGAGCCGCGGATCGGGCACGGCGACTTCGCCGACATTCGGCTCGATGGTGCAGAACGGATAGTTCGCGGCCTGCGCCGCGGCCGTCTCGGTCAGCGCATTGAACAAGGTCGACTTGCCGACATTGGGCAACCCGACGATCCCGCATTTAAATCCCATGGTCGTCCTCTATCCGTATTCGTCATGGCCGGGCCTGACGGAGAAAACGGCGCCCTATTCCTTGCCGTTCTCGTCCTTGGTCAAAAAGCCCTTCGCCTGCATGGCGAGATGCACCCTGTTGGCGAAGGTCGCGTCCGTGCCTTTGGCAACCAGTGCCGCGTGCTCGGCCACCGCCTCGCACAACGTCGCCACCCAGTCGTTGTCGGCCTTGGCGAAGTCCGACAGCACGTGGCCATGCACCAGCTCCTTGACGCCGGGATGACCGATGCCGAGCCGGACCCGGCGATACTCGTTGCCGATATGCGCCGAGATCGAGCGCAGGCCGTTGTGGCCGGCGATGCCGCCGCCGATCTTCACGCGCACCTTGCCCGGTGGTAGCTCGAGCTCGTCGTGGAACACGGTGACGTCGCCGGGCGCGATCTTGAAGAAGCTTGCCGCTTCCTGAACGCTGCGGCCCGAGTCATTCATGTAGGTCGTCGGCTTGAGCAGGATGACGCGCTCAGTGCCGATCGCACCTTCCGAGGTCTCTCCCTGAAAACGACGGCGCCATGGCGAGAAACCATGACGCCGCGCGATCTCGTCGACGGCCATGAAGCCGACATTGTGCCGGTTACGTGCGTATTTAGCGCCGGGATTGCCGAGCCCAACAAAGAGTCGCATGACGCGGCGCGCCCCTCGCTCGGCGCGCGATCAAGGACCGCGCGCCAGCTTTGAGAGATTACTTCTTCTTGTCGCCGCCGGCGGGAGCCTTGGCAGCCGCAGCCGGAGCAGCAGCACCCGCAGCCGGAGCCGCAGCGCCAGCCGCCGGAGCAGCCGCAGCAGCGCCCGGAGCTGCAGCCGCAGCCGCGGCCTTCTGCTCTTCGGCGTAGCCGGACGGCGGCACGATGGTGACGAGGGTCGCGTCCTCGCGGGTCAGCGCCTTCACGCCGGCCGGCAACTTGATGTCCGACAGATGGAGCGAGTGACCGATTTCGAGTGAGCCGACATCAGCCTCGATGAATTGCGGGATGCTCTCGACGCCGCATTCGAGCTCGATCGAATGCGCGACGATGTTGACGGCGCCGCCGCGCTTCACGCCGGGCGAACCTTCCGCTTTCACCACATGCAAGGGAACGCTGATGCGGATGGTGGCACCTTCGCCGAGACGCATGAAGTCGACATGGATCGGGAAATCCTTGACCGGATCAAGGTGATAGTCGCGCGGGATCACGCGGTGCTTCTTGCCCTCGAGGTCGATGTCGACCAGCGTGGTCAGGAACCGGCCGGCGAGGATGCGCTGGCGCAGTTCACGATCGTCAACCGAGATCGGGAGCGGGGGTTGCTTGTTGCCATAGATCACTCCGGGCACTTTCCCGGCGCGACGCTCTGCCCGGGCGGCCCCCTTGCCGCTCTTCGGACGTGCGGTCGCCTTCAATTCCTTGACGGTCGTCGCCATAGTCTAAGTCCTTGTTTTTGCAAAAGTTAATGGGCCGCAGCGCGGCCCATGGTGCAGTTCGCAGCAAGCCTCCAGGGGTGCGGGGGCCGCGAACTTGGCGGGCTTTTACCCGGAAGATGCGGAAATGACAAGGAGAATGGCCCGCCCGGCGGGGTTCCCACCCTCCCCTGGAGGGGAGGGTAAGCGAGAGCGGCGGCCTTACGTCGGCGTTCCGCCGAACTTGGCCTCCAGCGCCACGATCCGCGCCTTCAGGGCCTCGTTCTCCTCGCGGGCGAGGCGGGCCATGTCCTTGACCGCCTCGAATTCCTCGCGCTTGACCAGGTCCATGTCGCGCAGGAATTTCTCGGCCTGGGTGCGCATCACGGTGTCGAACTCGCGCTTGACGCCCTGGGCGGCACCGGCGGCGTCGTTCATCAGGCGGCCGATCTCGTCGAAAAACCGGTTGTTGGTCTGGGTCATGTCGGTCTCCTGGCGGCCTCAGATAAACTTTGCGCGAACGCGCGAAAAGACAATGGCAATCCGGGCGAAACGGTTCAAGAGCCGATCGGCGGTATCCTTGTCATGCCCCGGTTTCCTTGCAATCGTATTCAACGTCCCTGCATAACAAGAATCAGAAGGCGCACGAGATGATCGATCAGCAGATCGCGATTCCCACCAAGGACGGCCACACCGCAACCTTCATCACCCATCCCGAACGCGGCGGGCCGTTTCCGGTCATCCTGTTCTACATGGATGCGCCGGCGATCCGCGAGGAGCTGCGCGACATGGCGCGCCGGCTCGCCACCTCGGGCTATTACGTGATGCTGCCGAACCTCTACTACCGCTCCGGCGTGATGGAGCTCGGCGCGCTGCCGGCCGATCCGAATGCACCCGAGCGCAAGCGCATGTTCCAGCTCATGGCCTCGCTCAACATTCCCATGATCATGGAGGACACCAGGGCCCTGCTCACCTATGCCGAGGGCCAGGCGGCTGCCAATACGAAAATCGTCGGCACCGTCGGCTATTGCATGAGCGGCCGTTACGCCGTCAACGCGGCCACGCACTTTGCCGACCGCGTCAAGGCCGCCGCCTCGATCTACGGAACGCATCTGGCGACCGACGAAGACAACAGCCCGCATCTCGCCTCAGGCAAGACCAAGGCCGAGCTCTATTTCGCCTGCGCCGAGACCGACATCTACGCGCCCGCCGAGGTCATCGAGAAGGTCAAGCAGGGCATGAGCGGTGCCAAGGCCGAGGTCGAGATCTATCCCGGCACGCATCACGGCTTCGCCTTCCCCAAGCGTCCGGTCTACGACCGCGACGCTGCCGAGCGGCATTGGGAGCGTCTGCTGGCGCTCTATCGCCGCAATCTCGTTTAAGTCTAGAAGGCCTGATGCCCTTTCTGCTCATCGACTTTCCCGCCTTCAAGCCGATCGCCATCGAGATCGGTCCGTTCGCGATCCGCTGGTATGCGCTGGCCTATATCAGCGGCATCGTGTTCGGCTGGCTCTATGCGCGCTCGCTGCTGAAGACAGAGCGCCTGTGGAGCGGCCCCGCGCCGATGTCGCTGGTGCAGATCGACGACTTCATCCTGTGGGTCACGCTCGGCATCATCCTCGGCGGCCGCACCGGCTACGTGCTGTTCTACAACCTGCCCTTCTTCATCGATCACCCCGCCGCGATCTTCAAATTGTGGGAGGGCGGCATGTCCTTCCATGGCGGCTTCCTCGGCTGCGTCGTCGCGGTGATGTGGTTTGCCTATCGCAACCGCATCTCGATCCTGTCGCTGGGCGACATCACCACGGCAGTCGCCCCGGTCGGCTTGCTGCTCGGGCGCATCGCCAATTTCATCAATGGCGAATTGTGGGGCCGCCCCACCGACCCCAGCCTGCCCTGGGCGATGATCTTCCCCAACGATCCGACGCAGCTGCCGCGCCATCCGAGCCAGCTCTATGAGGCCGGCATGGAGGGCATCCTGCTGTTCACCGTGCTCGCGATCATGATCCGTTTCGGCGCCCTGAAGCGGCCCGGCATGATCCTCGGCGCCTTCATCCTGATCTATGGCCTGACCCGCATCGCCGGCGAGCATTTTCGCGAGCCGGACGTCCAGCTCGGCTTCCTCTGGGGCGGATTAACCATGGGCATGCTGTTGTCGATCCCGATGCTTATTGTGGGCCTCATACTTATTGTATTGGCTATCAGGCGCGGCGCGCCGAAGCCCGCCGGGGCTATCAGTTAATTCCTTTCGAGAAGACAGACCGTGACCGAACAGCCGCTACTCAACGAGATCAGGGCGCTGATCAAATCCTCAGGGCCCATGCCGGTCTGGCGGTACATGGAACTGTGCCTGATGCATCCGCGCTATGGCTATTACGTCTCGCGCGATCCGCTCGGGCGCGAAGGCGACTTCACCACCGCGCCCGAGGTCAGCCAGATGTTCGGCGAGCTCCTGGGCCTGTGGACCGCCTCGGTGTGGAAGCAGATGGGCTCGCCGCAATTCCTGCGGCTGATCGAGCTCGGCCCCGGCCGCGGCACCATGATGGCGGATGCCCTGCGCGCGCTGCGCGTGCTGCCGCCGCTCTACCAGGCGCTTCACGTCCACATGGTCGAGGTCAATCCCGTGCTGCGCGAGCGGCAGAGTGCGACGCTGGCGGGCGTGCGCAACATCGCCTGGCACGACAGCATCGACGACGTGCCGGAAGGCCCGAGCATCATCCTCGCCAACGAATATTTCGACGTGCTGCCGATCCGCCAGATGGTGAAGCGCGAGAACGGCTGGCACGAGCGCGTGATCGAGATCGATCCCAACGGCAAGCTTCAATTCGGCGCGGCCGCCGACCCGACGCCGCGCTTCGACGTGCTGCTGCCGCCTCTGGTGCGCGCCGCTCCCGTCGGCGCCGTGTTCGAATGGCGGCCCGACGGCGAGATCATGAAGCTCGCCACGCGCGTGCGCGACCAGGACGGCGCGGCGCTGATCATCGACTACGGCCATCTGCGCAGCGATGCCGGCGACACCTTCCAGGCGATCGCGCGCCACACCTTCACCGATCCCCTGAAGGCGCCGGGCCAGGCCGACGTCACCGCCCATGTCGACTTCCAGGCCCTGGCGCGCGCGGCCGAGGATGTCGGCGCCCGTGTGCACGGCCCGGTGACGCAGGGCGATTTCCTCAAGCGCGTCGGCATCGATACCCGCGCGGCCGCCCTGATGCAGAAGGCGACGCCTGACGTCGCCACCGACATTTCGGTCGCGCTCAAGCGCCTGACCGATACCGGGCGCAGCGGCATGGGCTCGATGTTCAAGGTGCTCGGCATCTCCGAACCGCGGCTGACCGGCATCGCCGGCCTCAGCGATCTCGAACGGGCCGGAGGCGCCTCATGACGCTTGCTTCGTCGCTGCTGTCGGCCGTGCCCGGCCTGCGCCATGCCTTCTTCACCCGCGAGGGCGGTGTCTCAGGCGGGATTTATTCGGCGCTCAATGGCGGGCTCGGCTCCAACGACGATCCGGCGCATGTCGCGGAGAATCGCCGCCGCATGGCCGAGCATGTCGGCGTCGCCCCGGAGCGCTTCATCAGCCTGCACCAGATCCATTCGCCCGATGTCCTCGTTGCCGAAGCGCCGTGGCCGAGCGGACCGCGGCCGAAAGGCGATGCGCTGGTCACGAAAACACCCGGCATCGCGCTCGGCGTCTCCACAGCCGATTGCGGGCCGGTGCTGTTCGTCGATCCCAACGCGCGCGTGATCGGCGGCGCCCATGCCGGCTGGAAGGGTGCGCTGACCGGCGTGCTGGAACAGACGATCTCGGCGATGGAGAAGCTCGGCGCAACGCGCAGCGGCATTATCGCCGCGATCGGCCCCTTGATCCGCCAGGACAGCTACGAGGTCGGCAACGAGTTCGTGGCGCGCTTCATCGAGGCGGATGCGGACAACGCCATGTTCTTCATCCCATCGGTACGCGCCGGACACGCGATGTTCGACCTCGCCGGCTTCATCCGGAAGCGGCTAGAGGCCGCCGGCATCCTGATGATCGACGATCTTGGCCTGGACACCTATGCCGACGAGCGCTTCTTCAGCTATCGCCGCTCGGTGCATCGCAAGGAGCCGGATTACGGCCGCCACATCCACGCGATCGCGCTCGAGGGGTAAGCTGGCCGTCGCTTCGTTCCTGCTTCAAAACGGCCTTGACTCTCCACCTGCTGGAAACCGCAGAAACGCGGAATGAAGCAACGCACCTACAGCATCGGCGAAGCGGCACGGCTCTGCGGCATCTCGGTCCGCAAGCTTCGCTTCTATTCGGACGAGGGATTGTTGCCGCCGGCAGACCGAACTGCGAGCGGCTACCGCGTCTTCACGGATAGCGAACTCGTCCGACTGGAGCTCATCCGCTGTCTCCGTGATGCCGGCCTTGGCCTGGATGCGATCCGGGAGGTCCTCCGCCAGGAGCTGTCGCTTGCCGAGGCTCTGAAGCTGCGGCTCGAAGCGCTGGAGGCGGAGATCGCCGCTCAGCGCCGCGTCGCCGCCGCGCTGCGGGCTGCGTTGCGTTCACCGCAACTCACCGAAGCCGATCTGAGGAGATTTTGGAGCATGACGCAACTGTCCCGCGTGGAACGACGCAACGTGGTTGAGCGCTTTTTTGAAAGAGTGTCCGACGGCATCAACATCGATCAGGAATGGGTCCGCCAGATGGTGGAAGCGACCGTCCCGGAACTGCCCGACGCGCCAACGCCTGAGCAATGCGACGCATGGATCGAGCTTGCAACGCTCCTGAGCGATCCCTCCTTCATCGCCAATATGCGAGCCAACGCCGGTGATGTCTGGGATCGCGAGGCCATCGATATGAAGGCCTGTCAGGAAGCCAGCGACGCCATAGTGCTCAGGGCGAAGCAAGCCATCGAACAGGGGCTTGAACCGTCATCCGCGCAAGCCAATGAGCTGGCGCGGGATTGGCTGGAGATCTCGGCTCGCCTGATGAACCAGAAGCCCGACGCCGGCTTCCGCAACTGGATGCGCACGAAATATGTCCGGCACGATGCTCGCGCGAACCGCTATTGGGAACTGGCGGCCATCATGAGAGGGCAGCCCCCGGACGCCAGCCCAAACCGGGAATGGGTGTGGATCCAGGCTGCGATGCGACATCATCTGGCGGCCTGAGCGAGCATGCACAGCGCGGCCGGGTCGCCCACCGGCCCCGGCCGCGATGCGCTCCAGAGGCCGATGTAGCATTCCCGCCCTAGACGTTAATGCGTTTTAACGATATCGCTGCCCTCCATAATGAGGGACGCGTCATTCATCCTGGGCCGCGCGGGTTCGCGTGTGCTGGCGGTCATGCTGCTGGCGGCGGCGGTCGCGCTTGGCGGCTGCGCCGGCGGCGGCGGTGCCGCCAACTCCTATGCGATGGCGCCGAGCGCCGGCTCAGGGGCGACCGTGGCCTTCGAATCGATCGACGGGCCGCCCCCGCAGGTGTTCGACCGCATGGTCGGCGTGCTCGACAGCGAATCCAAGCTGCGCAGCCTGTCCGTCGTCTCCCGCGAGGGAACGGCTGCCTATCGCGTGCGCAGTTACCTCTCCGCCCAAATCGTGCGCGGCAAGACCGTGATCGCCTGGGTCTGGGACGTCTACGACGCCAACCAGCAGCGGGCATTGCGCCTCTCCGGCGAGGAACTGACCGCCGCCAAGGGCGGCCGCGATCCCTGGGGCGCCGCCGACGACCTGGTGCTGCGGAAGATCGCCCAGGCCGGATTCAGCGGACTTTCCAACATGATCAACGGAACCCCGGACGCGCCGGGCACTGTTCCCGGCTTGCGGGGCCCGGCGGTGGCCAGCGTGATCCCGGAGGCTCCGGCGGCCGAGATGCCGGCCTCGGCGCTCGGCTACGCCGAGCGATAACCCCCGCGAAACCACGGCCCCAAGTTGCGGCCAAACCGTTGGCCCGACTCAGGATTTCGGAGGGAAAACGTAGCATGCCGGGTTGCCATTGCAGGCCCCGGCCTGATATTTCCTCGCCCGTCGTAACCGTGCTTCCAGTGGGTATTCTCTGATGTTGAACGTCGTATCCAGCAAAGCGCGGGAGGAAGCGTCCATGTCGGCCAAGAACGGCTCCATCAAGCTTGTCGCCGGCAACTCAAACCCGGCTCTCGCGCAGGCGATCGCGCAAGGCCTCGACCTGCCGCTGACCAAGGCGGTGGTACGGCGCTTCGCCGACATGGAGATCTTCGTCGA
The DNA here is from genome assembly GCF_023073075.1 of Bradyrhizobium sp. 61. Lineage (NCBI taxonomy): Bacteria > Pseudomonadati > Pseudomonadota > Alphaproteobacteria > Hyphomicrobiales > Nitrobacteraceae > Bradyrhizobium > Bradyrhizobium sp. 61. Next base: position 127,167 of record NZ_JADPIU010000068.1, read on the forward strand.
GATCCAGGAGAACGTCCGCGGCTCGGATGCCTTCGTCATCCAGTCGACCTCGTTCCCCGCCAACGACCATCTGATGGAACTGCTGATCATCACCGATGCGCTGCGCCGCTCCTCGGCACGCCGCATCACCGCGGTCCTGCCCTATTTCGGCTACGCCCGGCAGGACCGCAAATCGGGTTCGCGCACGCCGATCTCGGCCAAGCTCGTCGCCAACCTGATCACGCAGGCCGGCGTCGACCGCGTCATGACGCTCGACCTGCATGCCGGCCAGATCCAGGGCTTCTTCGATATCCCGACCGACAACCTCTACGCGGCGCCGCTGATGGTGCGCGACATCAAGGACAAGTTCGACCTCTCGAAGACGATGGTGATCTCGCCTGACGTCGGCGGCGTGGCGCGCGCACGTGGCCTTGCCAAGCGCATCAACACCCCGCTCGCGATCGTCGACAAGCGCCGCGAGAGGGCGGGCGAATCCGAGGTCATGAACGTGATCGGCGACGTCGCCGGCTACACCTGCATCCTGATCGACGACATCGTGGACTCCGGCGGCACGCTGGTGAACGCGGCCGACGCGCTGATCGCCAAGGGGGCCAAGGACGTCTACGCGTACATCACCCACGGCGTGCTCTCCGGCGGCGCGGCCGCCCGCATCGCGGGCTCGAAGCTGAAGGAGCTCGTGATCACCGACTCGATCCTGCCGACGGAGGCGGTGACCAAGGCTCCGAACATCCGCACGCTTCCGATCGCCAGCCTGATCTCGGACGCCATCGCGCGCACCGCGGCGGAAGAGTCGGTGTCGAGCCTGTTCGACTGATTTTTCTTCGCCCCTCCCCGCGTGCGGGGAGAGGCCGGAATTCAAGCGAAGCCTGAATTCCGGTGAGGGGGACTCTCCGCGAGTCTCACTCTCACCGCCCCCGTGGAGACTTCTCGAA